>JAXDFS010000181.1:0-4285 GCA_034665465.1 Solirubrobacteraceae bacterium | reverse complement strand
GTACGGGCGTTCGTCTTCGTCTTCTGCCCGCGAACGGGCAGGCCGCGGCGATGACGCATCCCGCGGTAGCACCCGATCTCCATCAGGCGCTTGATGTTCTGCGAGCGCTCGCGGCGCAGGTCACCTTCGACCGTGAGGTCGTCGATGGCCTCGCGCAGGCGGGAGACCTCGTCCTCGGTGAGGTCGCGCACCTTGCGATCGGGCTCGATGTTCGTCTTGCGCAGGATCTCGTTGGAGGTCGAGCGCCCGACGCCATAGATGTACGTCAGGCCGATCTCGGCCCGCTTGTTCAGGGGGATGTTGATGCCGGCGATGCGTGCCATGCCCTACCCCTGCCTCTGCTTGTGGCGCGGATTCGAGCAGATCACCAGAACCGCCCCGTGGCGGCGGATGATCTTGCACTTCTCGCACATCGGCTTGACCGACGGTCGTACCTTCATGAGCCCCTTCTTGAAGACTGGAGGAAACGCGCACGGGACCTTCATCCCGCCGCAGGCGCGACCAGTGAGTGTAGCGGAGCGGGTCAGTCCGCCGTCTCGTGCCACGGCGTCAGCACGCGCGGCCCGTCGGCGGTCACGGCGATGGTGAACTCGAAGTGCGCGGCCAGCGAGCCGTCCTGGGAGTAGATCGCCCAGTGGTCCTCGCCCATGCGGACCGTGTGGCGCCCGACGGTGACCATCGGCTCCACGGCGAGGACCATCCCCTCCTCGAGCTTGACGCCCTTGCCGGGCGGGCCGTAGTTGGGGATCTGCGGGTCCTCGTGCATGTCGCGGCCGATGCCGTGGCCGACGAGCGAGCGCACGACCGACAGGCCCTCGGCCTCGACGACCTCCTGCACGGCGTGCGAGACGTCGCCGAGCCGGTTGCCGGGCCGGCACTGCTCGACGGCGGCGAACAGCGAGGCCTCGGTCGTGGTCAGCAGCTTGCGCGCCGTGGGCGAGACCGAGCCGACCGCGAACGTCCGTGCGGCATCCGCGACCCAGCCGTCGAGCACGACGCCGCAGTCGATCGAGATGACGTCGCCGCGGCCGAGCTCGTAGGGGCCCGGGATGCCGTGGACGACCATCGAGTTGGGCGACGTGCACAGCGAGCCCGGGAAGCCGCGATAGCCCTTGAAGGCGGGCGTCGCGCCCTGCGAGCGGATGAAGCGCTCGGCGGCCGCGTCGAGGTCGGCGGTCGTCACGCCGGGGCGGATCTTGCCCTCGACAAGCTCGAGCGTGCGCACGAGGATCGCGCCCGCGGCCGCCATCTTGTCGATCTGCGCCGCCGTCTTCTTGACGATCACAGCTCGTCTTCGAGGCGGAGCGTGGCGATCGTCGCCCGGATGTGGTCGTGGACCTCGGTTGGCGAGCGCGTGCCGTCGAAGCGGCGCAGCAGGCCCTGGTCCTCGTAGTAGCTGATCAGCGGCTCGGTCTGCTCGTGGTAGACCGCCAGGCGCTTGGCGACCGTCTCGGGCTTGTCGTCGGCGCGCTGCACCAGGCGCGAGCCGTCGACGTCGCAGCGGCCCTCGTGCTTGGGCGGGTCGAACTCGACGTGGTAGACGCGGTCGGTCTTGACGCTCACACGACGCCCGGAGATCCGGCGCAGGACCTCCTCGTCGGGCACGTCGATGAGGATCACCGCCGTCAGCGAGCGGTCGTTGGCCGTCATGCCCGCCGACAGCGCCTCCGCCTGCGGGACCGTCCGCGGGAAGCCGTCGAGGATGAAGCCGTCGCGCGCGTCGGCGTTCTCGAGCGACTCGAGGATCACGCCGCTGATGACGTCGTCGGGGACGAGCTTGCCCTCGTCCATGTAGGCCTTGGCCTGGCGCCCGAGCTCGGTCTCGTCGGCGACGGCGCGGCGCAGGATGTTGCCGGTCGCGATGTACGGCAGGTTGAAGTCGTCGGTCAGCCGTTCGGCCTGGGTGCCCTTGCCCGCGCCTGGGGGTCCCAGAAGGATGAGGTTCAGCTCTGACATGGGCGCTGGAGCAGCCTACTGCGCGCGGCGCTACGCCCGCAGTGTGACGGGCGTCACTTCAGGAAGCCCTCGTAGTTGCGCATCATGAGCTGCGCCTCGAGCTGCTTCATGGTGTCCAGCGCGACGCCGACGACGATGAGGATCGACGTCCCCGCGAAGAAGAAGTTGGCGCTCGTCTGGCTGACCATGATCGTCGGGACCGCAGCCACCAGCGCGAGGTACAGCGCGCCCGGGAACGTCAGCCGCGCCAGGACCCGGTCGAGGAACTCGGCCGTCGGCCGACCGGGTCTCACCCCCGGGATGAACCCGCCGTACTTGCGCAGGTTGTCGGCCTGGTCGACGGGGTTGAACGTGACCGCCGTGTAGAAGTACGTGAACAGCACGATGAAGATCGACTCGCCGAGGATGTAGGGCCAGCCGCCGTAGTTGAAGAACGCGACGAAGTCCTTGCCGGCGTTGTTGTTGATGAGCTGGCCGATCGTCTGCGGGAAGGCCATGATCGACGCCGCGAAGATGACCGGGATGACGCCCGCCATGTTCACGCGCAGCGGCAGGTAGGTCTGGCCGCCCTGGGTCATGCGCTGGCCGATGACGCGCTTGGCGTACTGGATCGGGATCCGGCGCTGGCCCTCCTGGACGAACACGATCGACGCGATGACGCCCAGGCAGATGAACGGCATCATCACCTTGAAGACGGGGTCCGAGCTCTGCGCCCAGGCCTGCACGCCCTGCGGCAGGCGCGAGACGATCGAGGCGAAGATCATCAGCGAGATCCCGTTGCCGATCCCGCGCTGGGTGATGAGCTCGCCCATCCACATGATCAGCACGCAGCCGGCCGTCAGCGAGATGACGATCAAGAAGACCCGCGCGGCGCTGAAGTTGTCGATGATCGGCTGCCCGGCGCTGGCGGTGAACGAGCGGAAGAGGAAGACGTAGCCGATCGCCTGGCCGAACGCGAGGCCGACGGTCAGATAGCGCGTGTACTGCGTGATGCGCTGCTGGCCGACCTCGCCCTCCTTGGAGAGCTTCTCCAGGGACGGCACCACGACGGTCAGCAGCTGCAGGATGATCGACGCCGTGATGTAGGGCATGATCCCGAGCGCGAAGAGCGCGATCTTCGACAGGCCGCCGCCGCTGAAGACGTTGAGGAACTGCAGCACGCCGCCGCCGCCGAACTGACTCTGGACCGCCGCGACCGCGTCGACGTTGACGCCCGGCACCGGGATGTGGTTGCCGATGCGGTAGAGCACCAGCAGCGCCGCGGTGAACGCGAGCTTCTTGCGGATGTCGGCGACCTTGAAGGCCGTGAGGATCGTTCCGAGCACGAGCGATTGAGCTTAGTACAGGCGGGCCCGGCGACCGCCGGGCCCAGGGGCTAGTCGGCGTGGATCTGGCAGGTTCCGCCCGCGGCCTCGATGGCCTGGCGCGCCGACGCGCTGTATGCGTGCGCGTGGACGGTGAGCGGCTTGGAGATCGTGCCCTTGGCGAGGATCTTGACCGGGATGCCCTTGCGGGTGCCCAGGCCCTTGGCCTTGAGCGCCTCGAGCGTGACGTCGTCACCGGACTCGAAGCGCCGCTCGAGGTCCTGGAGGTTGACCGCCTGCGTGTGCGTGCGGAACATCTCGAAGGGCATCGACTTCTTCATGTGCGGGCCGCGCAGCTTGCGCATCCGCATGTGGATCGGCATCTGGCCGCCCTCGAAGCCCGGACGCGACTTGGAGCCCGAGCGCGCCCCGGCGCCCTTGTGCCCGCGGCCGGAGGTCTTGCCGGTGCCCGACCCGTGCCCGCGGCCGACCCGCTTGCGCGGCTTGCGGCTGCCGGGGGCCGGCTTGAGCGTGTTCAGGCCGATGCGCGGCTCGTCGTCGGGCTCGGACGGCGTCATGACTTCTCCTCGATGCGGACGAGATGGCGGACCTTGTGCAGCATGCCGCGCGCCTGCGGGGTGTCCTGCACCTCGACCGTGTGGCCGATCCGGCGCAGGCCGAGCGAGCGCAGCGTGTCGAGCTGACTCTTGTCCGACCCGTTCTTGGACTTGAACTGCGTGATCCTCACGCCGTCGGCTCCTCGGCGGACGCGACCGCGACGGCCTCGGCGTCGACACCGGCCTCGGCGTCGGTCCCGGCGATCGTCTCGGCGGCGACCTCCTCCTGCGGGCCGCTGAGCCCGAGGACGGTGTTGATCGAGAGGCCGCGCAGCTCCGCTACCTCCTCGGGGCGGCGCAGGCTCTGCAGCCCCGCGACCGTCGCCTTGACGAGGTTGATCGGGTTCTGCGAGCCCAGCGACTTGGACAGGATGTCGTGGATGCCGGCGAGCTCGAGCACCGCGCGCA
>JAXDFS010000180.1:0-6258 GCA_034665465.1 Solirubrobacteraceae bacterium | reverse complement strand
CGGCTTCATCGCGGCCGGGCTGCGGCTCGCGGTCCTGCCCGCCCACCGCATCTTCCGCCGCCGCGCGCCGTGGCCGCGGCCCGCGCTGCGCTCGGCGCGGCGCCGGAAGAGCCGGTGCGACGGCAGGACGGCGAGCTTCAGCCCGGCTGCGATGAAGCCGTCGCGCAGGTTGACCTGCGCGAAGCGCAGCGGGTTCTCGACGCCGGCGGGATCGCCCTCCCCCAGCCATGACGCCTTCAGCCGCGCGAGGTTGTAGGCGGCGCGCTCGCCCTCCCCGCGCTGCGGCCAGGTGACGAGCGTGCGGTAGCCGGAGCGCACGAGCTTCTCGAGCTCGGGCTCGGCCTCCTTCAGCGAGCGCGCGGCGAGGTCCGGCGCCTGCGCGCGGAACTGCAGCGCCTGGTCGCTGTCATAGGAGGACAGCCGGGCGTGCGCGCGTTCGTCCAGCGCCGCCTTGATCGCCTGCGGCGCGACGTAGAGGTGGTGGGCCTCCTCGTCGTGGAAGGCGGCGCAGACGTCCTGCCAGTGGTCGGCGAGCGCGGGATCGATCTCCTCCTCGGCGGCGATCAGCACGGCGGCCTGCGGCGCGAGGTCCAGGAACGCGCGGAAGCGCTCGACCGGCAGCAGCTCGGCGACGTCGGGGCGGTCCTCCTCGGACTCGAGCGCCGCCATCTCCGCAAGCTCGCGGTACTCCGCGGCCAGCTCGGCGGCGGGCGCGATCTCGACCGCGTCGGTCTCGCCGAGCGAGCGCTGCGTGAACGTCGAGAACCAGCGCAGCGACTCGATCTCGATGTCGAACATGTCGACGCGCACCGCGCGGTCCTCGGTCGCGGGGTAGATGTCGAGCAGGCCCCCGCGGGCGGCGAACTGGCCGCGGTCGGAGACCTGGTCGACGCGCTCGTAGCCGGCCGCGACGAGCTCGCCCATGCACTCGTCGAGGTCCAGCAGCTCGCCGGTGCGCAGGGTGAACGAGCGCGGGCGCAGCGCGGGGTCGGGCACCTTCTCGCTGAGCGCCACCGCCGACACGACGACGACCGGGGCCTCGCCGCCCGTTTCTTCGTCGAGCAGCGCGTCGAGCGCCGCGACCCGCAGGCCGACGAGATGCGGCGGGGGCGTCAGGTGCGACTCGTAGGCGACGCCGCGGCTCGGATAGAAGCGCACCGGGCGCGGGTGCAGCCAGGCGCGCAGGTCGGCCGCGAGATCGCGCGCCTGGCGATCGTCCCCGGCGACGACGAGCGTGGGACGGCCGGCGTCGCCATCGGCGAGCGCGGCAAGCACGTAGGGCCGAAGCGACGCAGAGACGAACGCGCGGCCGCCGTCGCGGGCGAGCGCGGTACCGTCGGGGTCGTCGGAGAGATGGCTGAGAAGTGGGCGCAGGTGCATGCAGGTCGACCGTCCGCGCACGGGCGCGGCCGGGTAGCTCCAGTCTAGGTCCGCCCGACCACCAACCAAGGAGACGTTCGATGACGGAGTTCCTGCACACGGTGTACGACACGATCGACGCCGAGCACGCCGGCAAGCCGGCCGCCACGCGGCGCCAGCTCGTCGGAGGCGCCGCCGCGGCGCTGGGTGCGATGGGGATGCTCGGCTGGGCGCAGGAGGCGCACGCGCAGCTGCCCAAGTCCACGGGAGCGGCGCCGAACACGCCGCAGACGATCGTCAACGTCGCCGCGACCGCCGAGGTGCTCGCCACGATCGTCAACACGGTCGGCGCGGAGACCGTCAAGCTCGACGCCACGACGCTGGCGAACGTCCGCGCGGCCGCCTCGGAGGAGAAGATCCACTACGAGACGCTCACCTCCGCTGCCGTCGGGGCCACGCCCGTGACGAAGCGCATCTGGGTTCCCGACGAGGTCTTCGCGAGCGCCGAGAACCTGCTCACGACGCTCGTCGTCGGCGACCAGGTGTTCATCAACGCCTACCTGCTCGCGGGCACCGTCTTCTCGCGCGCCGGCGGCTCGCGCGGCTCGAAGTTCGCCCGCTACGCCGCGGAGTTCATGGGCGTCGAGGCGGTGCACCGCGCGCTCGCGCTGCAGTCGCTCGGGCGCCTGGGCAACGATCGCGCGTTCATGAAGTTCGGCCAGAAGGAGGAGGTCCAGGGCCTGCCGACAACCAGCACCGGCGGCTTCTACAAGATCACCGACGCGGTCACGATCCTCGAGTCCGTGGGCTTCGGCTTCGGCAAGCAGGGCTCCAAGGCGGGCTCGTTCTACGACTACGACGCCGTCGCCCCGCGCACGCCCACCGCAGCGGAGAGCGGCGTCAACACGCTGACGCCCTCCTAGGCCGAGGCCCCCGCAGCGCCGGCGGCGGCCGCGAGGATCGCCGCCGCCGAGCGCTCGACGTCGTCGGCCGTCGTCTGCCAGCCGACGATCGAGATGCGCATGACGGCGCGGCCGTGCCAGCGGCTGCCGCTCGCCCAGCAGGTCCCCTCGTGCTGCACGCGCTCGATGACCGCCTGTGTATGGGCGTCGTCGTCGCCGAAGCGGACGAGGACCTGGTTGAGCACGACGTCGTTGAGGACCTCGGCGCCATCGGCCGCGGCGAGCCGCGCGGCCATCAGCCGCGCATGCTCACAGCAGCGGTCGACGAGGTCGGTCACGCCCGCGCGGCCGAGCGAGCGCAGCGCCGCGTAGAGCGGCACGCCGCGCGCGCGCCGCGAGAACTCCGGCACCGACTCCACGCCCCAGGGCACGTCGCCCTCGTTGGCGGGGATGTAGTCCGAGGTCGAGGACATCGCGCCCCGCTGGCGCGCGGCATCGGCGACGATCGCGATGCCGCAGTCGTAGGGCACGTTGAGCCACTTGTGCGCGTCGGTCGCCCACGAGTCAGCCTGCTCGCAGCCGCCGAGCAGGTGGCGCCGCGACGGGCTCACCGCGGCCCAGAGCCCGAAGGCGCCGTCGACGTGACACCACGCGCGGTGCTCGCGACAGGCCGCGACGATCTCGCCGAACGCGTCGAAGGCTCCGCTGTTGACCTCGCCGGCCTGCGCGCAGACGATCTGCGGCCCGTCGTGCTCGCGCAGGATCGGGCCCAGATGCGCGGCGATCATGCGTCCCTCCTCGTCCGCCGGCACGACGCGCACGCGGCCGGCGCCGAGGCCGAGTATCCGGCACGCGCGGGCGATCGTGACGTGCGCGCCGGCCCCGGCCACGACGCGCAGCGCGGGCGCGCCCTGCAGGCCGTCGACCTCGACGTTCCAGCCTGCGTCGGCGAGCACCGCGTGGCGGGCGGCCGCCAGGCAGGTCACGTGCGCCATCTGGCAGCCGGTGACGAAGCCGACCCCGCTCGTGGACGGCAGGCCGAGCAGGTCGCGCACCCAGCCGGCCGCGACCGCCTCGGCGACGGCGAGCGCGGGGGCGGTCGGGACGCCGCCGCCGTTCTGGTCCCAGGCCGAGGTCAGCCAGTCGGCGGCGACCGCCGCCGGCAGCGCGCCGCCGACGACGAAGCCGAAGTAGCGCGGCCCGGCCGAGGCGATCAACCCCGGCTCGGCGTTGCGGGCGAGCTCGGCCACGACCGTGCGCGGGTCCTCGCCGAGGTCGGCGAGCGGGCGCCCGAGGCGCGCGCGCAGCTGCTCGACGCCGGCGGTCGCGCCGACGTGGCGGTCGGCGAGGCCGTCGACGAACTCGCGGCCGAGGCGCGCGGCATCCGACAGCACGTCGTAGCGCGGGTCCATCGAGCTGCGCGCGGGGCTACTTGCCGGTCGTGCGGTGCATCGCGGCGCGCGTGTGGCCGGCGCGCGCGCTCTCGCCGCCGGAGCCGCCGCGTGCCGCGCCGCGGACCGGGGCCGGCGTGCGGCGGACGAGCAGGCGCAGCGCGCGGTCGCCGGGACCCGGCTCGGCGCGCGCGCTGAGCGCGTCGGGGTGCACGGTCCTGAAGACCGGGCCCTTTGCCGGATCGAGGACGGCGACGACGACCTTCGTCCGGCTGGGCGTGTCGAACACGATGCCGTCGAGTGTCGCCGCGCCCCCGGCGACCGTCACGAGCTCACCTGCGCTGATCGGCTCCATCGACGCAGCGTACCGGGGTCCGCGTCCCGGGCGACCCGCGCGCGTGCCCACGGCCCAGCGGGGCTGCGGTAGTGTGGCCGGTGCGTTGGAAAGCCAGTCTTTCCTGTGCCGGGGGCCGGGCGTGGCAGCGTCGCGGCCCCGCTACATCGGGCCCGTGAGCATGGAGCGACGCCGAGGCGGATATCTCATCTCGACGGACCCGGGGCGTCTGGATCGCGAGGCGATCTGGCGCTTCTTGCAGACGGCGTACTGGTCGCCGGGCGTGCAGCGCGAGATCGTGGAGCGCGCGATCGACGGCTCGCAGCACGTGTTCGGCCTGTACGGACCCGGCGGCGAGCAGGCGGGCTTTGCGCGCGTCGTCAGCGACCGGGCGCGCTTCGCCTGGCTGGCCGACGTGTTCGTCGTCGAGGGGCACCGCGGCCAGGGCCTCGGCGTGTGGCTCGTCGAGACGGTCTTCACGCATCCCGAGCTCGCGGACCTGCGGATCGTGCTCGCGACGGCCGACGCGCACGGGCTCTACGAGCGCTTCGGCTTCGAGCCCGTCGACGCTGCGCGCTGGCTCGAGCGCCGCGGAGCCGACCCGCGGCCGCCGGGCTGAGAGCGTCGCGGGGGTCTCGCTGGGCGCAGGTGCTCCGGGCGTTCACTGCATCGGTGAGGGAGTGGGTCCCGGACGTCGCGGAGCAGGACGCCGGTGGCGTGTGGCGATCTGCTCGGCTGAGGTCGACGAGGTCGCCGATCTCGTCAGATCGGACGCGCGGCATCCTGGATATTGGTCGCAGGACGACCACTAGGCAGGACACCCCCCGCGGACGTCAGGCGGTCCCGGCCACCAGCCCACCGAGAAGGGGGCTGCTAGGCGATGTAGACCGGCGTGCCGACCGGTGAGCGCTTGTAGAGCGAGATGACGTCGGGGATGCGCATGCGAACGCAGCCGTGCGACGCGTCGTGGCCGATCGAGGAGTACTCGCTCGGGTCGATGCCGTGGATGCCGGCGCCGCCGTCGAACGCCATCCAGCGCGCCTTGATCGGGTCGTCGGGACCGGGCGGGATCGTCTTGCCCGCAAGCGCGCCCGCCCAGGGGCTGTTGGGAACGCGCCACGGCGGGTTGACCTCCTCCCACTGGATGTCGTACAGCCCGCTGGGCGTCTCCAGGCCCGCTCGCCCGACCGCGATCGGCCAGGTGTGGGCGAGCTTTAGGTGCTGGTAGAAATGCAGCTGGTGGCCCTTGCGGTCGACCACGATGTAGGCGGGGTACTTCTTCTCCAGGCCGTCGCTGGAGACCTTTGCCGCGACCGGGCGCGTCACGACGTCGATGTCGGCCGGGCGCGAGCGGTGCTGCACCGCGCTCTCGACGCTCGCGAAGAGCGCGCCCGTGTCGACGCGCGAGCCGTCACGGGACTTCACGCGCTCGAGCCGGTCTGCGGCGGGCTTGACAGTGGCATCGACCGGCGCCACGTAGCTCGTCGCAGCGACCTCGGCGACCAGCCGGGGCAGCACGCCCGGCGCGTAGTGCGTCTTCAGCGCCACCGACTCGCGGACCTGGCCGCCGCCGAGCGAGCGCGCGACGCGCGCCCCGAGCCAGCCGCGCCGGCTGTCGGCCAGCGCGCGGTCGATCGCGTCGGCGACGTCGGCCGTGACGCGCAGCTGGGCCGCCGTCACCACGAAGGTCTTCTTGGGCGCGTGGACGCGCAGCGTGCGCTGCTGGGGCGCGACCGCGAGGCGATGCAGGCGCTCGGCGGCGGCCGCCGTGTCCAGGCCGCCGACGTCGACGCCGCCGATGCGGATCCCGTTCGCCAGGCGGTCGGCCTGCGAGTGGTCGTAGAGCGCCGCGCCGCCCACGACGAGCCCGGCGAGCAACGCGCACGCCAGCAGCCAGCGGCCGGGGCCCCGGCGTCGATTGGAGAAGCTCACGCTCTCAAGCTAGCGCCGCGCGCCGGGATCCGAGCGCAAAATGGCGCGTTGCACGAACGCTTGCTTGGCGCCCCGCGGCCGCCGGGCCGCGTACCGTAGGCCCTCGTGATGGCCCGCCGACCACGCGCGATCGCGCACGCCGCCGCGACCGGCACCGTGCTGGCCGCCTGCGCGGCCTGGGCTGCGATCGGCTCGGCGCCCGCCCGGGGTGACCTCTCCGGCAACCTCTCCGCCATCCAGGCCAGGGAGCGCACGCTGCAGGCCAAGCAGCACTACGACAGTGGCCGGTTCTCGCACTTCAGCGGCCCGATCGCCGATCTGCAGGCGCGCGAGAGCGGCC
>JAXDFS010000179.1:0-7850 GCA_034665465.1 Solirubrobacteraceae bacterium | reverse complement strand
CCCTGCGCGCCCGCCTCATCGGCCGCGGCACCGACGAGCCGGCCCAGATCGAGGCGCGCCTGCGCACCGCCGAGCGCGAGGTCGCAGCGCAGGACGAGTTCGCGCACGTCGTCGTCAACGACCGCCTCGAGGACGCCGTCGACGAGCTCGCCGCGATCGTCCGCGACGCGGTCGCCGCCGAGTAGGCGGCTCGGAGGGACGAATGGCGAATAGTGCGCGCATACCGCTCAAAAACCTACAGTCGTCCTCGTCCTGCGCCGCGGTGGCGGGGTCCGAGGCCGACTGAGCCGCCCCTGCAACGCAGGCGGCATGGCGACCCCGGCAGGCCCGCTACCCTGTGGGGCATGATCTCTCCTCGCATCGACCGCCTCCTCGAGAACGTCGACTCCAACTACGCCTCCGTTCTCGTCGCGGCCAAGCGGGCCCGGCAGATCAACTCGTACTACCACAACCTCGGCGAGGGGACATTCGACGAGTTCCCGCCCCCGATGGTCGACACCGGCTCCAAGAACTACCTCACGATCGCGCTCGAGGAAGTCGCCGCCGGCAAGATCAAGTACCAGTACCGCTAGGCCGGTCGGCCAGCCGCCATGGCCCGGATCCTGCTCGGTGTCAGTGGTGGGATCGCCGCCTACACGGCGCTGGAGCTCGTCCGCCTCGCCACCGCGGCCGGGCATGCCGTCCGCGCGATCCAGACGCCCGCCAGCCGGCGCTTCGTCGGGGAGGCGTCATTCGCGGCGCTCACGGGCGCGCCCGTCCTGACCGACGAGTTCGAGCGCGACCCTGCCCGCGGCGCGTTTCCCGACCAGGCGCCGCCCGACCATGAGCCGCTGTCGCACCTCGAGCTCGTGCGCAACGCCGACGTCTTCGTCGTCGCGCCCGCCTCGGCGAACACGATCGCCAAGCTCGCGGCCGGGCTCGCCGACAACCTGCTCACGAACGCCGCGCTGGCAGCGACGTGCCCGCTGCTCGTCGCCCCGGCGATGAACCACAACATGTGGGCGCACGCCGCGACGCAGGCGAACGTCGCGACGCTGCGCGCGCGAGGCGTGACGGTCCTCGAGCCCGGCGCCGGGCGCCTGGCATCCAAGGGCGAGTGGGGCGCCGGGCGCCTGCCCGAGCCGGCGAGCCTGCTGGCGGCGATCGAGGCGCTCCTCGCGCCGCCCGCCGCCGCCGGCGCCCCGCCGCACCTCGTCGGGCTGCGCGTCCTCGTCACAGCCGGCGGCACGCGCGAGCCGATCGACTCCGTGCGCTACCTCGGCAACCGGTCGTCGGGACGCATGGGCTTCGCGCTCGCCGCAGAGGCCGCGGCGCTCGGCGCCGACGTGACGGTCGTCGCCGCGAACGTCGCGCTCGAGCGCGATCCGCGCGTGCGCTACGTCGACGTCCAGACCGCCCAGGAGCTGCAGGACGCCTGCACCGCCGACTTCGCGCAGGCCGACGTGCTGCTGATGGCCGCCGCCGTCGTCGACTTTCGCCCCGTGACGACCTTCGACGGCAAGCTCAAGAAGGCGGCCGGCGACGAGCTGCGCCTGGACCTGCGGCGCACGCCCGACATCCTCGCCGGCCTCGCGGCCGCGCGGCGCCCCGGCCAGACGATCGTCGGCTTCGCCGCCGAGCACGGCGACGGCGCGCTGGAGCACGGGCGCGCGAAGCTCGCCGCCAAGCGCCTGGACGCGATCGTCGTCAACGACATCTCCCGCAGCGACATCGGCTTCGACGCCGACGACAACGAGGTGACGATCGTGACCGAGGCCGAGACGACCCACGTCGCGCTGGCGTCCAAGGCCGCGGTGGCGCGCGCCGTGCTCGCGGCGGTCATCGGCCTGCGCTCGCACGACGCGGCGCGGGCGACCACCGGCCCGGCGGCGTGATGGAGCGCGCCGGGGCCGAGCGCCGCCTGGCGCCCGCGGAGATCGAGACGACCGGCGCGCTGGCGCAGCGCGTCGCCGACAACATCGCGCGCGCCGCCGAGGTGCGCAAGGAGGTCACCCAGCAGCTGATCGTCGCGGTCCTGGCAGGCGGCCACGCGCTCATCGAGGATCTGCCCGGCGTCGGCAAGACGACGCTGGCGCGCGCGCTCGCGCGCTCGCTGGACATCGCGTTCGCCCGCATCCAGTGCACCGCCGACCTGCTGCCCGCCGACGTCGTGGGCACGAACGTCTTCAACCAGCGCGAAAGCCGCTTCGAGTTCCGGCCCGGCCCGATCTTCGCCAACGTCGTGCTCGTCGACGAGATCAACCGCGCGTCGCCCAAGACGCAGTCGGGCCTGCTGGAGTGCATGCAGGAGCGGCGGGTGACCGTCGACGTCCACACCCACGAGCTCGCGCGGCCGTTCCTCGTGCTCGCGACGCAGAACCCGATCGAGTACGAGGGCACCTACCCGCTGCCCGAGGCACAGGTCGACCGCTTCATGGTGCGCCTGTCGCTCGGCTATCCCGACGCCGACGGCGAGGCGGCGATGCTCGCGACACACGAGTCCGGCGACCGCGTCGCCTCGCTGGAGCCGGTCGCCAGCGCAGCCGAGCTGCTCGCCGCCCAGGACGCGGTCGCCCGCGTGCGTGCCGCCGACCCGCTGCGCCGCTACATCGTCGCGCTGCTCGCGCACACGCGCGCGGATCCGCGCGTGGAGCTCGGCGCCAGCCCCCGCGCCGGCCTGCTGCTGCTGCGCGCGGCGAAGGCCCGCGCCGTGCTCGCCGGCCGCGACCACGCGCTGCCCGACGACGTCCAGCAGATGGTCGTGCCGGTGCTCGCGCACCGCATCGTGCTCGCTCCTGACGCGTTCGACGTCACCGGCGAGGAGGTCGTGGCCAGCGCCGTCGCCGCCACGCCGGCGCTGTAGGCATGCGGTGAGACCGGCGATCGCGACCAGCCTGCTCGCGCTGGCCCTCGGGCTGACGGCGGCGCTGTTCGACGCCGAGCAGCTGTGGGTGCCGGCCGTCGCGCTGGCCGTCCTCGCCGCGTCGACCAGCGCCTGGATCGCGATCGGCGCCCGCGGCGTGCAGGTGCAGCGCACGCTGGGCGCGCGCCGCGTCCAGGAGAACGAGCCGGTGACCATCCTCATCGAGGTGCGGGCCGGAACCCTGCCGCTGCCGCCTGCGCGCCTGGTCGACCCGCTGCTGCCGGACACGGTCGCGCTGCGCACGGGCACGCGCGGCGGGCGCATCCGGATCGAGGCCCGCTTCGCCCGCCGCGGCCGGCGCCGGCTCGTCCTGCCGCGCGTCGTCGTCGCCGATCCGCTGGGCCTGGCCCGGCGCGAGATCAGCGCGGCGCCGGCCGCCGGCGAGGACGAGATCCTCGTGCTGCCGCGCATCGAGCCGATCGTGCCGGCGACGCGCGGGGGCGACGCGGCGCGGTTCGCGCGCCGCGGGCGCCCGGCGGTCGGCGCCGAGGTCGAGCTCGACGGCATCCGCCCGCTGCGCGACGGCACGCCCGCCTCGCGGATCTTCTGGCCGGCCGTCGCGCGCGGCGGCGAGCCGCAGGAGCGCTTCCTGACGGCCGGCGGCGAGAGCAACCCGCTCGTCGTCCTGGACCCGCGCGGCGCCGCCGGCGAGGAGCAGCTCGACGCAGCCGTGCGCGCGGCCGCGTCGCTGGCGCGCGCGCTGGCGAGCTCCGGCGGCTGCGGCGTCCTGCTGCCAGGCGACCGCCGGCCGACGGAGCTGGGGGAGACGCTTGCCGGCTGGGCGCACCTGCACGCCCGCCTGGCGATGGTCACCGCGACCGGCGCGCCCGCGCTGGGGAACGTCTCCCAGCGGCGGGGCGCGGTCATCTTCGTCAGCGCCCAGCTGCGCGCGCGCCTGCCGGCGGCGCTGGGGCCGTCGCACGGAGGCACGCGCGTGCTCGTGGTACCGGGCAGGCTGGCGTCGCGGCACGCGACGTTCGCGGTCGCAGGCTGCAGCGGCTACGTCATCGGCGGCCGGGGCGAGGGCTCGCAGGCGGCCCCCGGCCGGGTCCTGCGAGGTCGCGCATGAACTCGCCCCGCGCGATCCCCGCGACGGGGCTGGCGGCGCCGCGCAAGCGGGGCGCCGAGGGGGCCGCGGCGCTGCTGCCGGCGCCGGCCGCGCGGCTGGTCGGCTTCTGCGTGCTGGCGTCCTTCGGCGCCGTGCAGTGGGGACGCCTGCTGGCGCCGGCAGCGGGCGCGGCGATGCTCGCCGCACTCGTGAGCGCGGTGCTCGCCGGCTGGGCGCTGGCCGCGGTCGCCCGCGCGCGCCCGTCGGCGCGGCGGCGCTGGGCCGCCGGCGCGCTCGCCGCCGCCGCGCTGCTGCTCGTCGCGCTGCTGGGCGCGCGCGCGCCCGCCGGGCTGCTGGTGCCGCGGCACTGGGACGACCTCGCCCGCGGCATCGGCGACGGGCTGAGTGCCGTGTCGACGATCACGGTGCCCTACCGCGGCGCCGAGCAGTGGACGCGGACCGTGCTCGTCCTCGGGGGCGCCGCGCTGATCGGCCTCGCCGCACTGCTGGCCTTCGCTCCACGCCGCGACGGGCGCTTCGGCTATCCGATCGCGGCCGCGGTCGCGCTCGGCACGCTGTACGCCGCGCCGGTCATCCAGCGCCATGCCGACCGGCCGTTCGCCTCCGGCCTGGTGTTCGCGCTCGCGCTCGCCCTCTTTCTCTGGCTCGAGCGCGTCGAGCGGCGCAGCACGATGCTCGCGGCGGGCGTCGTCGCCGCGGCCGCCTTCGCCGGCGTGCTCGCCGCCCCGGTGCTGGACGCCGGCGCCCCGCTGCTGGACTACGAGCAGCTCGCCCAGTCGCTGAGCGGCTCCAAGACGACGCAGTACTCGTGGAACCACAGCTACGGCAAGCTGGACTGGCCGCGCGACGGGCGCGAGGTCCTGCGCGTGAGCTCCCCGCGCCGGGCGTACTGGAAGGCCGTGAACCTCACGAGCTTCGACGGCCTGCGCTGGGTCCAGGACGTCCGCCGCCCGGGCGACTCGCCGGACGTCGCACAGCTTCGCGCGGACTGGGTCCAGTCGATCGACGTGACGATCCGCGCCCTGCGCTCGCCGCAGTTCATCGGCGCCGGCACGACGCTGCGCATCGGCGAGGACCGGGGCCCGGCGGCCGGCACGCCCCCCGGCGTGCTGCAGGCCAGCGGGCGCGTGCTCGCGCGCGGGGAGTCCTACCGCGCGCTCGTCTACGTGCCGCGCCCCACGACGCGCCAGATGCGCGCGGCCGGGACCGCCTACCCCTTCGCGCTGCACGCCGACTACGGCTTCCTGCGCGTGCCGTTCCGTGCGCCGGGCATCGCCGCCGAGCAGGTCGTCCCGATTGCGTTCTGGGGCGAGGCGGCCAGTGCCGGGCAGCCGGACGTCGCCACGAGCTTCGAGGGCTCGCCATACGCCGGCGTCTACGCCATCGCGAGCCGGCTGCGCGCCCAGGCGGCGACCCCATATGACTTCATGCGCGCGGTCGAGCGCTTCCTCGTCCGCGGGTTCGGCTATTCCGAGACGCCGCCGCCGAGCAGGACGCCGCTGGCGGACTTCATCCTGCGCGACAAGGTCGGCTACTGCCAGCAGTTCTCCGGCGCGATGGCGCTCATGCTGCGCATGGGCGGCGTTCCGGCGCGGGTCTCGGCCGGCTTCGCCCCAGGCGCCCTCGACGACAAGGGCAAGCAGTACGTCGTGCGCGACATCGACGCCCACTCCTGGGTCGAGGTCTACTTCCCGAAGATCGGCTGGGTCACCCGCGACCCGACGCCGGCGGCGTCGCCGGCGCGCTCGCAGAGCGCCGACCTCGCCGCCTCGAGCGGTGCCTCGGACCTGACGCTCCGCGGCGGCGGCAGCGAGCGCACCCTGGGCGGGAGCACCGATCGCGGCCGCGCGGCGGCGCCGGCCGCGGCCGTCAAGGGCGGCGGCTCCGCAGACTGGCTGCTCGTGATCGCTGCCGCCGCCGGGGCGCTGTTGCTCGCAGCGCTCGCGATCATGCTGCGCCGCCGTCGCCGCGGCGCGGCGCCGAGCCAGGACGAGCTCGTCGAGCTACGCCGTGCGCTGCGGCGCAGCGGCCGCGACGCGCAGCCCGACCTGACGCTCGAGGCGCTCGCCGGGCGCTTCGCCGGCACCGCTGCCGAGGGCTACGTGCGCGTGCTCACCGGCACGCGCTACGGCTACGGATCGGCAGCGCCGAGTCCCCGCCAGCGCGCGGCGCTGCGCACCGAGCTGGCTGCCGGGCTGGGGCTGCGCGGGCGCCTGCGCTCCTGGTGGGCGCTGCCGCCGGGCACGCCTCGCGGCGTTCTATCCTCGATGCATGGACGCCGACGACGTCTATGAGCTCTTCCAGAACGGGATGCGCCTGCTCGAGGAGCGCGACCACCACGCCGCTGTCGTGCCGCTGGCCCGCGCGCGCGCCCTGGAGCCCGACAAGACGTCGATCCGCGAGGCGCTCGGCCGTGCCCTGTTCGGCGCACAGCGCTATTCGGAGGCAGCGGCCGAGTTCGAGGCGGTCGTCGAGCGCGCGCCCGTCAACGACTACGCGCTCTTCTGCCTTGGGCGCTGCCTGCAGCTGCTCGGCCGCCACGACGAGGCCCGCAAGCCGCTGGCGCTGGCGTATCGCCTGCGCCCCGAGCGCAGCGACTACCGCCGCTACCTGGACCGCTCGCGCCACCGCGCCGCCTAGTGGCGCGCACCCGCCGGGCGCTGCAGCGCACGCTGCTATCCTCGGCTGACAGCTTTCGCACCGGCTCGGGGCCGGTGGCAGGACCGGAAGTGGGCGCTCGCCCGCTTTTTTTGTTGTCAAAGAGGAGATGCCGTGAGCACCATCCAGAGTGATATCGAGGCGCGGCTCGCTGCCAGCGAGCCCGAGGTCGAGGTGCTGCTCGCAGAGGTGCTCGGCGGGTCGACGATCCGTCTTTTCATCGATCATCCCGACGGCGTCTCGCTCGGTCTCTGCGAGCGCGTCACGCATGCGCTGGCGGAGCTGCGCGAGCGCTATGCGCTGGAGGTCTCCTCGCCCGGGATCGAGCGGCCGCTGACCAAGCCGCAGCACTACCGCCGCTTCCTCGGCCGCCATGCGCGCGTTCGCACCCGCGACGCGGTCGACGGCCATCGATCCTTCACCGGCGAGCTCGTCGGCGCATCGGATGACGAGGTGACGATCGCCGCGGATGGCGACCCACCCACCCTCGTCGCCATCCCGTACGCCGAGATCCAGCGTTCCCACCTCATCGAGGAGTAGCGAGTGCTCCCTCCTGCGAATCCCTTCACCCGTGGATCGGCCGCTGATCACCGCCCAGCGGCGTCCTCGATCGTCGATGTGCCACGGGCACACCTTCCATGGCGGGTGGGTTCGGCTCTTGCCGGGCGGCGCCAGCAACCCCCCACGGGCGAACGGACCCACAGGAGGAACCACTGATGTCCCGCGAGATCCTGGATGCGATGAACGTGCTCGGCCGCGAGAAGGGCATCGCGCCGGAGAAGCTGCGCCTCGCCCTCGAGGACGCGCTGCTGTCCGCCTACAAGAAGCAGCCCGACAGCGCCAAGTACGCGCGCGTCGAGCTCGATCCCGAGACCGCCGACTTCCGCGTCATCGAGCTGATCATCCCCGAGCGCCTGGAGGCGCATCTCATCGTCGAGACGATCGACGAGGGCACCGTCTACGACCCCGAGACCGGGGACATGATCGAGCCGACGGATCCCGAGATCGACCCCGCGAAGTTCGAGGAGTACAAGGACCAGATCGAGGAGCGCGACGTCACGCCCGGCGACTTCGGGCGGATCGCGGCCCAGACCGCCAAGCAGGTCATCCTGCAGCGCATCCGCGAGGCCGAGCGCGACATGATGTTCGAGGAGTACCGCGACCGCGTCGGCGAGCTCATCACCGGCATCGTGCAGCAGTCCGACAGCCGCTACACGCTCG
>JAXDFS010000178.1:0-21620 GCA_034665465.1 Solirubrobacteraceae bacterium | reverse complement strand
TGCGTCCACCACTCGTCGATGGCGAGGTTGCGCACGCTGCCCGCGCCGCCGCCGGCTGGCGCGCGGCGGCGCTCGTTGACGGCCTCCACGACGTCGACGCCCTCGTCGCGCAGCGCCGCCGTGAGCTGCTCGAGGTAGACCGCCGTGCCGCTGTGCCCGCGGCGCGCGTAGGACGTGTCGAGCAGGACGCGCATGCTCACGACCGGGTCGCCCGGGCGAGGATCGTCGCGCGGCGGCTGCTCAGCGCCGTGACGTCGAAGCCGAGGTCGTGCAGCAGCGCGCGCAGAGTGCGGCGCGAGTAGAAGCGCAGATGGTCCGAGCGCGGCTCGAAGTGCGCCGCGAAGCGCCGCGGGCTGAGCGCGAGCGCGAGCATCGTCGCCGGGCCATGGTCGGGCGTCGTGAGCAGCAGGGTCCCGCCCGGGCGCAGGACGCGGCGCACCTCCGACAGCCACGGCGCGACGTCGGCGACGTGCTCGATGACCTCGCCCGCCCATGCGACGTCGGCGCTCGCGTCCGCGACCGGCAGCGGCTCGCCGTCGCGCCACAGCCGCGCATCGAGGCCCGGCACCCGCTCGCGGGCGCGGCGCAGCGCCTCCGCGACGACGTCGACCGCGATCGGGGCCGCCCCGCGCGCCAGCAGCTCCGCGCTGAACTCGCCCGCGCCGCAGCCGATGTCGAGCACGGTCTCGCCGCGCGAGACGTTGGCGACGAGAAACGCGCGGCGCAGCTCGAAGCGCTCGGGCTGCGCGCCCGGGGGCACGGCCTCCCAGACGGCATCGGCCAGCTCGCTCACCCGGGATCCGCCATCGTCCGATTCTCGCACCGGGCCGCCGCCTGCGAGGATCGCGCCGTGCGGATCCTCGCCGTATGCGCCGTCGCCCATCCGGGCGGGGCCGAGATCGGGCTGCTGCGCCTCGCGCCGCGGCTGACGGCGCGCGGGCACGCGCTCACGCTCGCCACGCCCGGCCCCGGGCCGATGGACGAGGCCGGGCTGCCGGTGGTACGGATCGCGGTGGGCGGCATGGACCGTGGGGCCGGCGCGCGTGCCGTGCGCAGCTGGCCGCGCGTGGCGCGACTGGCGCGTGACTTCGACCTCGTCTACCTCAACGGGACCGTCAGCGGCCGGCTGCTGCCCGCGCTCGCGGGCCGGCGAACCGTGCTGCACGTCCACGACATCGTCGACCGCGTGCCGCGCTTCTGGTCGCTCGCCGACGCGGTGCTCGCCGACTCGCAGGCCGTCGCCGACCGGCTGCCGGGGCTGCCGGCGCACGTCGTCTACTGCCCGGTCGAGCTCGACGTGCCCGAGCAGCCGGCGCCGTGGCCGGCCAACGGCGACCCCGGCCGCCCGGTCATCGGCTTCGTGGGGCGCCTGGAGCCGCGTAAGGGCCCGCTGGACCTCGCCCGCGCGGCTCCGGCGATCCGCGCCGGCGCGCCCGGCGCGCGGATCGTCCTCGTCGGCGACGACCCCTACGGCAGCGCCCCCGAGTACGTGGCCCGCGTCCGTGCGGCAGAGGGCGTCGAGCACATCCCGTGGGTCGCCGACGGTGCCGCGGTGATGCGCCACCTCGACGTGCTCGTCGCGCCGTCGCGCCAGGAGCCGTTCGGGACCGTGCTGGCGGAGGCGATGGCCGCCGGCACGCCGGTCGTCGCCACGCGCGTCGGCGGCCTGGCGGAGGTCGTAGTCGACGGCACGACCGGCCGCCTCGTCACCCCGGGACGGCCCGACGAGCTGGCCGCTGCGGTGCTCGAGGTGCTCGCCCGGCGCGCCCAGATGGGCGCCGCGGCGCGCGCTCACGCGCAGCAGTTCGGGGCGGACGCCTACGCCGACCGCGTCGAGGCGATCCTGTTGCGGGCGGCCGGCCGGTGAGGGCCGGCTTCGACAGCCGCCCCGCGCCAGATCCGCGCGGGATCGGGCGCTACGCCAGCTGCCTGATGGACGCGCTGCGCGAGACCGCGGGCGACAACGAGCTTGTCGAGACGCACCGCCCGCGCCGGGTGGACGTCTTTCATTCGCCGTGGATCGACGGCGCGCTGCTGCGCCCGCCCTGCCCGCAGATTGTGACGTTGCACGACGTCGTGCCGCTCAAGCGCCGCAGCGAGTACCTGCGCACCGGGATCCGCTTCCGCCTGCGCTACCTGGCGGTCGAGCGGGCGGCGCGCGTCATCGTGCCGACCGCGACGGTCGCCGCGGAGGTCGTCGAGCACCTCGGGCTGCCGCCCGAGCGGATCGTGGTCATCGGCGAGGCGCCCGCCCCGGCGCTGCACGAGCGCGGCCCGGAGGAGGTCGCCGCCGCGCGCGAGCGCTACGGCCTGCCCGAGCACTACCTGCTGTGGGTCGGAGGGCTGCAGACCCCCGATCCGCGCAAGCGTGTCGCCGCGCTCGCCAAGACCCCGCGCGAGCTGCCGCTCGTGCTCGTGGGCGCGACCAAGCCGTGGGCGCACGAGCTGCCCGACGTGACGCTCACCGGCCACGTCAGCGACGACGACCTGG
This sequence comes from Solirubrobacteraceae bacterium, assembly GCA_034665465.1. Taxonomy (GTDB): domain Bacteria; phylum Actinomycetota; class Thermoleophilia; order Solirubrobacterales; family Solirubrobacteraceae; genus CADCVQ01. The sequence goes on along the minus strand of JAXDFS010000178.1, from coordinate 19,129 downwards.
CGGCGATCTACTCCGGCGCGCGGGCGCTCGTGTTCCCCTCCGACGACGAGGGCTTCGGGCTGCCGACGGTCGAGGCGCTGGCCTGCGGGACGCCCGTCGTCGTCAGCGATCTGCCGGTGCTGCGCGAGGTCCTCGGGGACCGCGCGACGTTCGTGGAGTCCGGCGATCTGGAGGGGCTGCTCGCTGCCGGCGCGGCGGCGCGCCGCCCGGCGCCCGCGCCGCCGCCCTGGACCTGGACGGATGCGGCGCGGGCGACCTGGCAGGTCTACGAGGACGCGCTGGGGTAGTCGGCCAGCAGCGCGCGCGCGGCGTCGGTTCCCAGCCGAACGCTGTAGTTCGTCCCGCGATCCTCCGGATAGATCTGCGTCGTGTTGGCCAGCACGAGCCCCGGCACCCCGGTGTTCAGGGGCGGGATGCGCCGGTGGTAGCCGACGGTGACGATCGGCTGGGCGGCCGGCTCGCGGTGCAGCCAGCGCGCGCGGATCCAGTCCGCCGAGAAGCCCGGGCTGACCTTGCGCAGCCCCGGCATGTAGGCGGCCAGCAGCTGCTCGGCATCGAGGTCCAGCAGCGGGTCGCCGGGCGCGAGGTAGTTGGCGACGTAGAGGAAGCGCCGCCCGCCGTAGCGCTCGGGGTCGATGAAGTTCGTGTGCTCGACGAGGCCGACGAAGGGAACCTCGGGATCGGCGATGTTCGTCCAGTAGAACGGCGAGAAGCGGCGGTCGAGCTCGAGCAGCAGGCACAGCGCCGTGTGGTACTCGGTCGCCCGCAGGCGGCCGAGGTACTCGGGCCCGATCGCGGACTTCAGCTCGTCGTCGAGCAGCCCGTCGAAGACGTCGCTCGGGACGGTCGCCACGACGGCGTCGTAGCGCTGCGCCGGCTCCTCGCTCGGGGCGAAGCGGCGCGGGTCGTGCCCGTTGCGAAACGAGCCCGCCGCGCCGGCCTGCACGAGCAGGCCGCCACCGGGCGCGCGACGCAGCCCGGCGGCCGGGCGATCGGTGAGCACCCGCCCGCCGGCGGCGGTGATCGCGTCGCGCAGGGCGTCGAAGAGCAGCTCCCACGAGTGCGCCGGGTAGCCGAGCTGCTCCTGCCGGGCCTCGTCGCCCTCGAGCTGCCGGCGCAGGGTGAGCTTGCTCCACAGCCACGCCATCGAGATGTCCTCGGCGCGCGTGCCGAACTTGCCGCGCAGCAGCGGCCCCCAGACCTTGCGCCACGGCCCGCGGCCCATGCGCCCCTCGATCCACTCGCGCGCCGTGATCGACTCGAACGGGCCGACGTCGCGGGCGCGCTTCTGCAGCAGCAGCACCGCCAGCCCCATCCGCAGCCGCGAAGCGGGCGACAGCGGCTTGAAGCGCAGGAGGTCCAGGGGGCCGTTGAAGGCCCACTGGCGCCCGTCGAGGAAGAACGCCATCGTCGACGGCTTCCACTGCAGCTCGTCGGGCATGCCGAGCTCCTCGTAGAGGGCGACGATGTGACGATCGCTCGTGAAGAGGTGGTGGTAGTAGCGCTCGAGCAGGTCGCCGCCGCCGACGTCGAGCGTCGCGGCCTGGCCGCCGAGGCCGGGCCAGCGCTCGTAGACGTCGCAGAAGTGGCCCTCCTGCGAGAGCCGGTGGGCGGCGACGAGCCCGGCCACGCCGGCGCCCAGGACGGCGATCCTCATCCGCTCACGCGGGAGTGCGCTCGTGCTCATCCTCGGTGGCGGCCGCGACGTTCGCGCGCTCGCGGACGACGTACAACGGCCGGCGCTTGACCTCGTCGTAGATGCGCCCGACGTACTCGCCGATCATTCCGATCGCCATGAGCTGGATGCCGCCCAGCAGCAGCACGGCGACGACCGTCGTGGTCACGCCCGGGACGAAGGCCCCGAAGATCCGGAAGACGATCGCGACCGGAATCGCGAGGAAGGCCAGCGCGGCGAAGAGAAAGCCGGCGATCGTCGCGATCTGCAGCGGCGCGTGGGAGAAGGATGCGATCGCGTCCAGCGCGAAGCGGATCATCTTGCGCAGCGGGTACTTCGTCGCGCCGGCGTGGCGGGCGTCGCGGTGATAGGGAACGGCGGTCTGCGTGAAGCCGACCCAGGAGGTCATGCCGCGCAGGTAGCGGTTGCGCTCGCGCATCGACAGCAGGGCGTCCAGCGAGCGGCGGTCCAGCAGCCGGAAGTCGCCCGAGTTCTGCGCGAGCGGGACGTCGGAGACCTTGCTCATGATCCGGTAGAACCAGCTCGCGGTCGCGAGCTTGAAGCGCGACTCGCCGCTGCGGTCGATGCGCATGGCATAGACGACGTCCGAGCCCGCGCGCCAGTGGTCGAGCATCGTCGGGATGAGCTCGGGCGGGTCCTGCAGGTCTGCGTCGATCATCACGACGGCGTCGCCGGCGGCGTGGTCCAGGCCGGCGGTGATCGCCGTCTGGTGGCCGAAGTTGCGCGACAGCGTGATGACCTTGACGCGCTCGTCGGCGCGCGCGATCTCGGCGAGGATCTGCGGGGTGTCGTCGCCGGAGCCGTCGTCGACGACGACGATCTCCCAGGGCAGGCCGTCGAGCGCCGTGCAGACACGGTCGTAGAACACTCGCGCCGTGCCCTCCTCGTCGAGCATCGGCGCGACGACGCTCAGCAGGCCCAGATGCCGTTCGGCCACGCGGTTGATCGTAGAGGGCGAGGGCGCCGGTGCACCGCCCCCATCGGCCAGGCCCCGGGCCCGACCATCTAGGCTGGCGGGCGTGACGCGCTGCAGCGCCTGCGGCGCCGCCGGCCTCGTCCCGCACCTCAAGGTGGCCGGCGACGCTGGCCCGGACGGCCTCATCCCGACGACGGACCGCTTCGGCACCGCCCTCGCCGACCTCGTGCGCTGCCCGCGCTGCGGTCACCGCCAGACCGAGCCGATGCCCGCCGACGCCGTGCTCGAGAGCGCGTACGCCGGCGCCGCATCTGAGGACTACATCGACGAGGAGGCCGGCCAGCGCGAGACCGCACGGCGCGCGCTCGAGCGCATCGAGGCCAACCTCACGCCGGTCCCGATCCCCGGCGGCAACGGCGGCCCGCGCCACCGCACGCTGCTGGACCTGGGCTGCTGGGTCGGCTTCCTGCTCGCCGAGGCCGCGGGCCGCGGCTGGGAGTGCGTCGGCGTCGAGCCGTCGCAGTTCGCCTCGGAGTACGCCCGCGCCCGGCTCGGCCTCGACGTGCGCACCGGCGACCTCTTCGGCATCGACCTGCCACTCGGGCACTTCGACGCGATCGTCATGGGCGACGTCATCGAGCACATCCCGCGCCCGGCGGAGGCGCTCGAACGGATGGCGGGGCTGCTGCGACCGGGCGGGATCGCCTGGATGGCGCTGCCCGATGCCGGCAGCCTCGTCGCGCGCTGCCTGCGGGCGCGCTGGTGGTCGGTGATCCCGACGCACGTGCAGTTCTTCACGCGGCGCTCGATGCGCACGCTGCTGGAACGCAACGGCTGGACGGTGCTGGAGATCGGCACCGCGCCGAAGGCCTTCAGCGTCGGCTACTACCTCGACCGCGTGGGCGGCTACTCGCCGCGGGTCGCGCGGGCGCTCGTGGGCGCCGCGCGCCGCGCCGGCCTGGCCGAGCGGATGTGGGCGCCGGACTTCCGCGATCGCATGGCGGTCATCGCGCGGGCGCCGGAGCCGAGCTGATGGATTTCGGGCTCAGCGGGCGTGTGGCGCTCGTCACGGGCGCGTCGCGGGGCATCGGCCGCGCGATCGCCTCCGCGCTGGCGGCCGAGGGCGCGACGGTGGCCGTCGCCGCGCGCTCCGCCGGCGGCGTGCAGGAGGTCGCCGCGGCGATCAGCGGGCGCGGCTACGCCTACGACAGCGCCGACCTCGACGCGGTCGCCCCGCTGCTCGACGCCGTCGCGGCCGACCTCGGGCCGATCGACATCTACGTCGCGAACACGGGCGGGCCGCCGCGCAGCGCCGATCCGCTGGCGCTCGGCGCCGGGGACTGGGAGCTCGCGCACCGCACGCTGGTGGTCGCGCCGATGCTGATCCTGGCGCGCCTCGTGCCGGGCATGCGCGAGCGCGGCTTCGGGCGGGTGCTGGCGGTCTCCTCGAGCGCCGCGCTGGAGCCGATCTCGGGCTTGCAGCTCTCCAACGCCAACCGGCCCGGGCTGCTGGCGGCGTTCAAGCTGCTGGCGCGCGAGAACGCGGCGCACGGCGTGACGTTCAACGCCGTGCTGCCGGGGCGGATCGCGACCGACCGTCTCGTCTCGGGCTACGAAAGCCTGGAGGCCGCCGAGGCGGCGGCGGGCGGCGAGGTGGCGGCCGGGCGCCTCGGGACGCCGGAGGAGGTCGCGGCCGCCGCGGCGTTTCTCTGCTCGACGCAGGCGGGCTACGTCACCGGGCAATCGCTGCTCGTGGACGGCGGGCTCACGCGTTCGTGGGTCTGACAACCTTTCTTTACTTAAGTATTTTACTTGTGTATGCTTGTGTCGTACACAAGAGAAAGGAGGGCCGACCATGACTGTCGAGCCCACCACCACGCAGGACAAGCAGATCACCATCGACGTCCCCGAGGACCGTGTCGCGGAGTTCTACGCGTTCTACGGACGCTTCCTCGAGGGCTTCCCGGGCCGCGGACGCGGACGCGGACGCCACGGACACGGTCCCGGCCACGGGCACCGCTGCGGGCACCACGGCGCCGAGGACCCGGCCTCGACCGAGACCGAGACGCAGACGGCCTGATGGCCGACAAGCAGATCACGGTCGCTGTGCCGGAGGACCGCGTGCCGGAGTTCTACGTCTGGTTCGCGGGCTTCCTCGCGGCGGACCCGGGTTCGCCCGGGCCGCCATGGGGCGGCCGCGGGCGTGGCCGGGGAGCCGGCCCGGGCGGCGGCATGCACGGCCCCCGGCACGCCTTCGACGATCCGGCCCCCTGGTCGGATGCCGACGGCGAGCAGGCGGCATGGCTGTACGGCAAGCTCGCCCCGCCCGCCCGCGGCCTGTTCGATCTGCTGATCGACGCCCCCGGCGAGCGCCGGGCGGGCAACGAGATCGCCGCCGGGCTCGGCCTGGAGAAGGGCGCGCACGGCGTCGCCGGGATTCTCGCCTGGCCCGGGCGCTACTCGCGCAAGCTCGCCCGCGAGCTGCCGATCGCCACCGAGGGCCGCGAGGACGGCGGCACCGACTACTACATGGACCCCGCGATCGCCCAGCTCTTCGCCGCCGCGCGCGAGCGCATCACGCAGGCGTCCTAGCCAGGAGCGCCGCGACGTCCGCGGCGGTCCGGACCCCGCGCTCGAACACGTCGCCGTAGGTGAAGGCGACGTGGTTCGAGCGCCGTCGCCGCGCGACGTCGGCCTCGAAGGCGTGGCGGCTGCCGTGGAAGCGGTGGCTCAGCAGCTCGATCGTCAGGCCGTGGCGCGGCCAGTGGCAGTCGACCTTGTCGCCGCGGCGGTCGACGTTCGTCCGCGGGCGCGTCACGCCGTGTGCTGCGAGCAGCTTCAGAAATCCGGATTCGAGGTCGCTGAGCGTGACGTCGGCGGCGAGCGCCCGCCGCAGCTTCGCGGCGCCGGGCTTGCGGGGATTGCGCGCGATGCAAGCCTCGATCCAGCCGGGCGTGGTGCGGTGGTGCACCCATGCCTCGTGGCAGGCGCGCGTGAGCGCCTCCGGCTCGAGGCGCGGCGCGAGGTCCAGGAGCGTCCGCGGAACGGACGTGACCGGGATGCCGTCGAAGGTCGTGACGTCCAGCGGATGCAGCGCCGACCGGTGGATGCGGATGCCCGGACGCCTGCGGCCGGCCTCCGCCGGAATCGTGACCTCGGGCGAAGGCGGGGCCCCGCGCGACAGCCTGAGCACATGCGCTGCCGGCCGATGGCTCAGGACCGTGCCGCTTCCGCAGGCCAGGACCGCCCCCATGTAGTCGCCGAGGACCGACGGCGCCGTATGGCCGACCGCGTAGACGCCGGAGTGCAGGCGGCGCAGGCGCCCGTCCGCCAGCCAGCGCCGGATCCGGTCTCGGTCTACGCCCGCGGCAAGCACCTGCGCACAGGAGACCCGGCCGTGCTGAGCCGTGGCGATCGCGGCGACGATGTCGAATTTTGAGCGGATATCGCTCAATAGGCTTCAGAGACGCCGGTTTCGCCCCCCGTTGATCGCCTGCCCCGAGCGGGCACCAGGGGGTGATGACCGAACGACTTGATGAGACGGTGGCGCTCGTGACGGGTGCCAGCAGCGGGATCGGCGCGGCGACGGCCCGCGAGCTCGCGCGGCGCGGGGCCGCCGTGGTGATCGCGGCGCGGCGCAAGGAGCGCCTGGATGCGCTGGCGCAGGAGATCGAGGACGCCGGCTCCGCGGCGCTCGCCGTCGAGACCGACGTGACCGAGCAGGCGCAGGCGCAGGCCCTGATCGCGCAGGCGATCGAGCGCTTCGGGCGCCTGGACACCGTCGTCAACAACGCCGGCCAGATGCTGCTCGGCGACATCGAGAACGCTCCCACCGAGGAGTGGGACCGGATGATCGACCTCAACCTCAAGGGCCTGCTGTACGTCGCGCACGCCGCGCTCCCGCACCTGCTGGAGGCCGCCGGGGGCGAGCCGCGCCGCGTCGCCGACCTCGTGAACATCAGCTCGGTCGCCGGGCGCGTCGCGCGCCGGGGGTCGGGCGTCTACAACCTCACCAAGCACGGCGTCGGCGCCTTCAGCGAGTCGCTGCGCCAGGAGGTCACGGCCCGCCACGTCCGCGTCTCGATCGTCGAGCCCGGCGCGGTCGCCACCGAGCTGACCGACCACCTGCGCGAGGAGGTGCGCGAGCAGATGAAGGGCCGTTTCGCCGGCGTCGAGCGGATGGAGGCCGAGGACATCGCCGACGCAATCGCCTACATCGTCACGCGCCCGCGGCGCGTCGCCGTCAACGAGATGCTGATCCGCCCGACCGAGCAGGAGGGCTGAGGGCCGGGCTCAGCGCGGGGCGCGCAGCCCGAACGGCGGGCGCACGCGGCGCTTGGCCTGCACCACAGCGCGGCGACGGCGCGCCGCCGGCAGCGCCCGCAGCGCCTCGCCGTAGGCACGCAGCAGGTGGCGCTCGCGCAGCACGACATGCCCGATCGCCAGCAGCTCGTAGAACGCGATCCTGTGCAGGTCGCCGCGGACGTCCGCCCACGAGTCGTTCTTCGCCATCATCAGCAGGCGGTTGCGAAACTGCAGCCGGCGGTGGGCCTCGGGCAGCTGCGAGCGCGTCGTCGGCGAGTAGAAGCGCATGTGCCATGCGACGGCCCGCGGCTCGTACATGCAGCGCCAGCCCAGCAGCCGCGCGCGCCAGGCGAGGTCGACGTCGGAGGCCCACAGCTCGAGGTCCTCGTCGAGCACCTCGCCGCCGACCGCGCAGGCCTCGAGCACCTCGCGGCGGTAGAGCACGCAGGCGCCGTCGCCGCCGAAGACCTCGGCGGCGACCGCGTAGTCGGTCAGCGGGTCGTTGTGGCCGACGAGCCCGTTCTTGCGCCGGCGGTCGACGACCATCCCCGCGGCGTCGAGCACGCCGAGCCGGTCGGCCTCGGTCATCCCCGTCGCCCGGATCAGTCGCGGGGCGACGGAGCCCACGCCGCGCTGCGCCAGCCGGGGGCGCGCGGCGGCCAGGAAGCCCTCGTCCAGGACGCAGTCGGCGTTCAGCAGCAGGATCGCGTCGGTCTCGGTCGCGAGGATGCCGGCGTTGATCGCAGCGGCGTAGGAGACGCGCTCGCGCAGCCCGAGCACCCGCGCCCCGTTCTCCTCGGCGACCGTCCGCGTGGCGTCCTCGCAGGCGTTGTCGATGACGAGCACCTCGGCGCCCGGCTGCGCGGCGGCGGCCGGCAGCGAGTGGCGCAGCAGCGGTGCCTCGTCGACGCTGAGCACGAGGATCGTCGTGCGCCCGGGGGCGCTCACGAGAGCATCTCGTCGTAGACGGCCACCGTCAGCGCCGCGCTGGCGGCCCACGAGAGCGCCCCGGCGCGCGCGCGGCCGAGCGCGGCGAGCTGCGCGTGGTGCGCGCGGTCGCCGACCACGCGCCGGATCGCCGCCGCCATGTCGCCGACGTCGAGCGGGTCGAAGTACTCGGCGGCGTCCCCGCCGGTCTCGGGCAGCGCCGTCGCGCGCGCCGCCACGACCGGCACGCCGCGCGCCATCGCCTCCACCAGCACGAGCCCGAAGCCCTCGTACAGCGACGGGTGCACCAGCGCGTCGGCGCCGCGCATGAGCGCATCGAGCCGGGCATCGGAGATGTAGCCGGTCAGCCGCACGGGCTCGCCGCCGGCGGCGTCGCGCACCACCTGCCCCTCGCCGCTGTCGACGCCCGCCAGGACGAGCCGGTGCTCCAGGCCCTCGGCGCGCAGCGCGCGGAACGCCGCGACCAAGCGCAGGAGGTTCTTCTTGGGGCGCAGGTCGCCGACGGCCAGCAGGTAGGGCCCGTCGTCGGGGACCGGCTCGTCGCCGATCGGAAGCGACGGCGCGTTGGGGATGATCCGCACGCGCCCGGGATCCACGTCGTAGCGGCGGATGACGTCGTCGGCCGTGTAGCCGGAGACGCAGATCACCCGCTGGGCCGAGCGCGCCGCGCGCGGGGCGAACGTGCGGTACTTCCAGCCCGTCCGCTTCGAGAAGTCCTCCGGGAAGACCTCGAAGGCGAGATCGTGGATCGTCACGACGCCCATGCACGGGCGCGCGAGCGGGAGAAAGCAGTTGGGCGCATGGACGAGGTCGGCCTGCTCGCGGCGCAGGATGAGCGGCAGCGCGACCTGCTCGAAGAGCACCTCGGGGCCGCGGCCCCCCTCCGAGAGGATGCGGTACTCGAGGCCGTCGCGCTCGGGCAGCGCGTCGACGAGCTCGCGCGCGTAGCGTCCCCAGCCGCGCAGCTCGGGCGCGAACGCATCGCGCGCGTCGATGGCGACGATCGGCACGGGGGAACCTTCTCACGCGACGAGACCGCTAGGTTCTCGCCGCATGGGCCGCGGCCGTCTGCACCTCTTCCGCACCGGCGACCGCCGCTCGCCGCTGGAGCGCACGCAGCGTCTCGCGCTGCAGGCCGCGAGCCTCGCGCGGCTGCCGCGCCCGGTCGCGCGATTCTGGCTGCGGGCGATGCGCCGCGCGCAGGCCCAGCACGACACCTGGAGCATCGACGTCGCCTGCCGCCCCGCCGAGCTGCGCGTGCTGCTCGACGCGCTCGGCGACGCGCCCCGGGTGGCCGAGGTGGGGACCGCCGCCGCGTGGACGACCTCCTGCATCGCGCTCGCCCGGCCCGGCCGCGAGGTCCACAGCTGGGACGTCGAGGCGCATCCCGAGCGCGAGCACTACCTCGCGCTGCTGGCGCCGGCAGACCGCGCCCGCGTGCACCTGCACGACCGTCCGGGCGGCCACGGCCCCTCCGACCCGCCGCCCGTCGACGCCGTCTTCATCGACTCCTCGCACGAGCTCGAGGAGACCATGGCGACCTTTCGCACCTGGGAGCCGGCCCTCGTGCCCGGCGGCATCGTCGCGTTCCACGACTACGACGACGACGACTACCCCGGGGTCACCGAGGCCGTCCGCGAGCTCGGGCTGCACGGCGACGTGCGTGGCCACCTGTTCGTCTGGCGCAAAGGTTGACCAGTAGCATCGAACCGTCGTGCCAGAGGTCACGGAAGCCGCCATCACGTCGTCAGAGCCGCGCCAGTCGAGGATCTTCGAGCTCCCGATCGAGCTCGGCCATCCCGACGAGCTGCTCGCTCGCATCACGGGCTGGGTCCGCGAGGACGGCGCCACCCGGCGGGTGGCCTACGTCAACGCGCACGTCCTGAACGAGTCGCGCGAGGACGCGGCGCTGCGCGGGTCGCTGGAGTCCGCCGACCTCGTCTACTGCGACGGCTACGGCGTGCGACTGGCCGCCAAGGCCCTGAGCGCCGAGATCCCGCACCGCATGACCGGCGCCGACTGGATCTGGAACCTCGCGGCCCTCTGCGAGGCCCAGGACACCTCCGTCTACCTGCTCGGCTGCGACCCCGGCGTCGCCGCCCAGGCCGGCCAGCGCCTGCGCCGCTCCTACCCGGGGCTGCGCGTCGTCGGCACCCATCACGGCTACTTCGAGATCGGCTCGGGGCACGACGAGCGCGTCATCGAGCACATCAACGCCTGCAAGCCTGACATCCTGCTGGTCGGGATGGGCACCCCCAAGCAGGAGATCTGGGGGCAGCGCACCGTCGACCGCCTGGACTGCCGCGTGCTGTGGGGCGTGGGGGCACTCTTCGACTTCGTCTCCGGGCGCGTGCCGCGCGCCCCGGCCTCGTTGTCCGACAATGGACTTGAATGGATCTTCAGACTGGCGATCGAGCCGCAGCGGATGTGGAGGCGCTACCTGGTGGGCAACCCGGTCTTCCTGAGCCGGGTCCTCACGCAGGCGCGCCAGCGCCACGGCCGCCGCTGACGCAGCGCGCCGACCGGACGCTCGCCTGGCTCGCCCTCGCCGGCGCGGCCGCGATCGCGGTCGGCCTGGCGACCTATGCGGGCGTCGTCGGCCGCGGCGGCGTCGCCGATGCGCTGCACGTCGCGGCAGCCTGCGTCGTGCTGTTCGCGCTCGCCGGGTTCGGCCCGACGCGCCTGCTGCTGCCGGCCCCGCTGCGCCGTCACGAGCTGCTGTGGGTGCTGCCGGTCGGCGCCGTCGCGACCGCCCTGGAGATGGCGCTGCTGGCCTATGCGTTCGTGCCGTTCGACGTCGCGCTAGGCGTCGTGCTGGCCGGCGGCGCGGCGCTCGGGGTCTACGCCTGGCGGCGCGATCCGGGGCTCCCGCTCGCGCGCTCGGCCGCCGCGGCAGGCGTGACCACGTCGTGGCGCGTGCTGCTCGTGCCGCTGTACCTCGCGGTGCTGATCGGGGCGATCGCGCTCATCCCGATGTTCCGCGGCGGCTTCGTGACCGTGATCGGCAACGGCTCGGACGCGCACCTCGCCGTCGGCACCGCCCAGTTCCTGCAGAGCCACCACCCGACCGACGTCGCGCCCGACGAGCCGGTCGACCGCGTGCCGCTGGTGTGGCGCTCCAAGCCCCCGATCTACCTGGCGTTCGGGGCCGTCGCGCGGCTCGCCGGCATGGAGCCCTACGCGGTCATCGCGACGCTGCAGGCGGCGCTGATCGCACTCGCCGCGCTGGGCTTCTGGCTGCTTGCGCGCGACCTGCTCGGTGCGGGTCCCTGGACCGCCGGGGCCGCGATGGGGCTCATCGGCCTCAACCGCATCGAGCTGTTCACCGGGATGCACCCGTACGTCAACCAGACGTGGGGCTACACGGCGATGGCGTTCGCGATCGTGCTCGCCTGGCACACCGTGCGACAACCCTCGCGTGGCGGCCTGCTGCTCTTCGCCGCCTTCCTCGGCGTGCTGACGTTCGCCTATCCGCTGGCCGCGCCGATCCCGCTGATCGCGGCGATCTTCTTCTGGGGCTTCGAGCGCCGCCGCCAGGGCCGCCGGCTGCTGCGGATCCCGCGGCTGCGCAGCAGGCGCCAGCTGCTGTGGATCGTGCCGCTGTTCTTCCTGCTGCTGATCCCGCTACAGGGCGTGCTCGAGAAGACGGCGTCCTCCACGCGCGTCCTCGCCCCCGGCTACTCGCTCGTCAACTGGGGCGGCGACCTGACCGGCTTCTTCCCCGAGCGCTTCTTCTTGGGGTTCGGGGACGCGGGCTCGGCCGCGCTGGGGATCCTCGTGCTCGGCGCCGGCCTCGTCGTCGCGCTGCGCAGCTCGCCGCGCGACATCCGCTGGGGCCTCGGGGCGGTCCTCGCCTTCGGGATCATCGCGGCGCTGTACTTCCGCCCGCGCGACTTCGGCTGGTACTTCCACTTCAAGGCCCTCGCGTTCGTCGCCCCGCTGGCGGTGACGCTCGCGGTCGTCGGCCTCGCGCGGCTGCGCTGGACCTGGGTCGGGGTCGTGGCGCTCGTGTTCCTCATCGGCGCGACCCGCGACGGGGCGGCGAGCCAGATCGGCGCGACGTTCGACCAGCTGCCCAAGAGCATGCTCGAGCTCAAGCAGGTCGACGCCCGCCTGCCGCCCAGCGCCTCGGTGCGGCTCGACATCCCCGCCGACGGGCGCATGCTGTGGGCCGGGATCATGCTGTCGGGCCAGCCGCTGTGCTCGCAGCGCCCGGTCGTGGAGACGAGCTACCCGCACGTGCCGGTCTCGCGCGCCGCGGACTACGTGCTCGTCGACAAGGACTGGCGCAAGCCGTTCGACGCCACCGGCCCGCCGGTCATGAACCTCGACCGCTACCAGCTCTTTCACCTCAAGCCGGGCCTGCCCGGCGGCGACCGCTGCTCGCGCAAGGACGTCCTCACGGTCAAGCGCCTGCACTCCGGCGGCACGAACGTCGAATAGGAGCCTGCCCGTGAAGGTCCTCGTGGTCGACGACGAGCCCGGTGTCCGCGCCGCGCTGCAGCGCGCGCTGGCGCTCGAGCGCCACGACGTCCTGCTCGCCGAGGACGGCCAGCAGGCGCTCGACGCGCTCGCCGAGAGCACCGTCGACGCGATCGTCCTCGACGTCATGATGCCGCGCGTCGACGGACTGGAGGTCTGCCGGCGCCTGCGCGCGGCGGGCGACCGCACGCCGGTGCTCATGCTCACCGCCCGCGACGCGATCGACGACCGCGTCGACGGCCTCGACGCCGGCGCCGACGACTACCTCGTCAAGCCCTTCGCCCTGCGCGAGCTCAACGCGCGCCTGCGGGCGCTGCTGCGGCGCGTCGACCCCGGCGGCCCGACGCTCGCCTTCGGCGACCTGGTCCTCGACCGCTCGGCCCACGAGGTCCATCGCGGCGGGCGGCGCATCGACCTCTCCAAGACCGAGTTCTCGCTGCTCGAGCTGTTCCTCGAGCACCCGCGCCAGGTGCTGACGCGCTCGACGCTGTTCGAGCGCGTCTGGGGCTATGACTTCGGTGCGACCTCCAACGCGCTGGGCGTCTACATCGGCTACCTGCGCCGCAAGACCGAGGCCGGCGGCGAGCGGCGCCTCGTGCACACCGTGCGCGGCGTCGGCTACGTCCTGCGCGAGCCGTGACGCGATGACCGCGCTGCGCCATCGCCTGACGCTGCTGGCCGCGGGGACGGTCGGCGTGACCGTCGTGCTCGTCTCCGTCGTGGCGTTCCTCGTGCTGCGCAGCGAGTTGCGCGGCCAGGTCAGCGACGCGCTGGCGGCGCAGTACACGCAGGTCGCCCTGCGCGCCGACCGCTTCGGCTTCGGGCCCGAGCTGCAGTTCCCCGAGGCGCCGGCGCGCGGCGGCGCGCCGGGCGGGCCGGTCCAGCTGCTGGCCTCCGACGGCACGGTCCTGCTGCCCGCCCAGGGCGACCTGCCGGTGCCCGTCGACGCGGACGACCGCGCGGTCGCGGCGGGCCGCCGGAAGGGGCTCGTGCGCGACACCCGCACCGGCGACCTGCACCTGCGGGTGCTCACCGCGCCGGTCGCCGGCGGGGGCGCGATCCAGATCGCCCGCAGCCTGGGCAACGTCGACGCGACGCTCGCGCGCCTGCGGATCGTGCTGGCGCTGCTGTGCGCGGCGGGCACGATGCTCGCCGCCGCGCTGGGGCGGATCTTCGGCCGCCAGGTCATCCAGCCGGTGACCGACCTGACGGCGGCGGCGGAGCACATCATCCAGACCGAGGACCTCGGGCGGCGCATCGACGTCCCCGGCGACGACGAGGTCGGCCGCATGGCCCAGCGCTTCAACACGATGCTCGACACGCTCGAGGGCTCGCGCCGAGCGCTCGACGAGTCCGTCCACGCCCAGCGCCAGCTCGTCGCCGACGCGTCGCACGAGCTGCGAACGCCGGTCACGGCGCTGCGCACGAACATCGAGGTGCTGCTCGCCGAGGGCGAGCTGCCCGACGACGACCGCCGCCGGCTGCTCGAGGACGTCCGCGAGGAGACCGAGGAGCTCAGCGCGCTGATCACCGACGTCATCGAGCTGGCCCGCGGCGACGAGCCGCTGTCGGGCGTCGAGGAGGTCCAGCTCGACGCGCTCGTCGCCGAGGCCGTGCACCGCGCGAGCCGCCGCCGCCCGCAGGCGCAGTTCCGCGCCGAGCTCGAGCCGACCGTGGTCGAGGGTCTGCCCGACCGCCTCGGGCGCGCGGTCGACAACCTGCTCGACAACGCGGTGAAGTACAGCCCCGATGCCGCCCCGATCGAGATCCGGCTGCGCGCCGGCGCGCTGACGGTGCGCGACCACGGCCCCGGGATCCCGGCCGCCGACCGCCCGCACGTCTTCGACCGCTTCTATCGCGGCAGCGGCGCGCGTGGCCGGCCGGGCTCGGGCCTCGGCCTGGCGATCGTGCGCCAGGTCGCCGAGACGCACGGCGGCAGCATCACCGTCGACGAGGCCCCCGGCGGCGGCTCGCTGTTCACGCTGCGCCTGAAGACGCTCGCGACCGGCGCCGCGGCGGCTGGGGGCGACGACCTCCCGGCGCACGCGCCTCCGCGCGCGCCCGCCTGAGCAGGCCGAGCTCAGCCGCCGCGCGGCGCGCCCGCGCCTGCGCCTGCGCCGCCGGGCGCGCCGCCACCGCCGCCGCCGCCGCCGAAGGCCCGCGCGAAGCCGCCGCCGCTCGCGCCCGCCGTCTTCGAAGTGGCACTGATCTGCGTCGCGACGAGGTTGCCGTCGCGGTCCTTCGTGCCCTGGACGACGACGGTGTCGCCGGGGTAGATGCCGTGCGGGCCGGCGGCGGCGTTGCGCGTGACCTTCGACTGCGCGTTCGTCTTCACGCGCACGGTCGTGCCAGCGGCGGTCGTGACGTAGAGCGTGGAGCCCTTCTTGTTGGCCACCGACCCGAACGTCGGAGCCTGGCCGCCGCCGCCGGGCGCCGCGGCGCCCCCGCCGGCGGGCGCGCCGCGCGGATTCGGCGTCGCCGCCGCCGCGCCGGCGCTGGCGCCCTGGCCCTTCTGGACCTCGACGCCCGCGATGAACCCGGCCGTCGCGAGCAGCAGCGCGGCGAGCCCGGACGTCACCGGCGTCACGAGCCGGCGCCGCGCGCGCGGCGCCGCCGCCAGGTCATCGTCGGGGGCTGGCTCCCAGTCGTCGTCGGCGGGTGCGTCGGGCATATCGGCTCCTGGGTCAGGGGTCATTCGAAGCGCAGGGCCTCGATCGGGCTCAGCGCGGCGGCACGGGCAGCCGGATAGGTGCCGAAGAAGAGCCCGCACAGCAGCGCCGATCCGAAGGCGAGAAAGACCGAGTAGAGGGCGATGACGGGGCTCACGCCCGCGATCTCGAAGCGGCTGCCGGCGATCCCGAGCGCGACGCCGGCCAGGCCGCCGAACAGCGAGACGAGCACCGCCTCGGTCAGGAACTGGGTGAGGATGTGCGCGCGCCGCGCGCCGATCGCCTTGCGGATGCCGATCTCGCGCGTGCGCTCCGTGACGCTCACGAGCATGATGTTCATCACGCCGATCCCGCCGACCAGCAACGAGATCGCGGCGACGGCGCCGAGCAGCGTCGTGAAGACCTGCGTGCTCTGGTCGGACGCCGCACGCACGGCGCCCTGGTTGGTGACCTGAAAGCCGGGGTTCGCGGGGTCGCCGGCGGCGTGTCGCGTGCTGAGGATCGACGTCACCTCGGCCTGCGCGGCGTCGAGGCTCTGGGCGGATCTCG
This sequence comes from Solirubrobacteraceae bacterium, assembly GCA_034665465.1. GTDB lineage: Bacteria > Actinomycetota > Thermoleophilia > Solirubrobacterales > Solirubrobacteraceae > CADCVQ01. The sequence continues at coordinate 3,564 of JAXDFS010000178.1, read as the reverse complement.
CCTGCACGATGATGCTGCTCAGCGCGCCGTAGCCGCTGATCGCATCCTGCACGGCGGTCAGCGGCGCGAGCACGAGATCGTCCTGGTCCTGGATGCCGTTGGAGCCCTTGGGCTTCGTCACGCCTACGACCTGGAAGCTCGTGCCGTCGACGCGCAGCGAACGGCCGACCGGGTCCTGGCCGGCGAAGAGGTTCGTGACGACGGTCGGGCCGACGACGACGACGCGCCGGTGCCTGGTCACGTCCTGGGGGCTGAACATCGCGCCCGCGGCGATGACATAGTCGCGCGCCGTCGCGTAGGCAGGCGTCGCGCCGACGAACGACGACGGCGAGTAGCTCGCCGAGCCGCTGACGAGCGCCGTGCCGGTCGCGTTGACGACCGCTGACGCGCTCTTGACGTCGGGCGCGTCGAACCGGTCCTGCAGGGCCGCGACATCCTTGATGTCCAGCTGCACGCCGCCCCCGCCCCCGCCCCCGCGAAACCCACCGGGCCCGCCGGCGCCGAACTGCGACTGCACGATGAGCACGTTGGAGCCGAGCGCGTCGATTCCCGCCTGGACCTGCTTCTTGGAGCCGTTGCCGACCGCGACGAGCACGATCACCGCGGCGACGCCGATCGTCATCCCGAGGATCGTCAGTCCTGACCGAAGCTTGTTGGCGGTGATGCCGGCCAGCGCGATGCGCAGCGTCTCCGCGGGAGTCATGCGGCGCGCGTCCCGCGCACCCGGTCTGCGAGCACGCGTCCGTCGGCGAGCCGGACGATTCGCTGGGCGCGCGCGGCGACATCGGGCTCGTGGGTGATCAGCACGACCGTGCGCCCCTCCCCATGCAGGCGCTCGAACACGGCGAGCACGTCGCCGGTCGAGCGCGAGTCGAGGTTGCCGGTCGGCTCGTCGGCGAGGATCAGCGACGGGTTCGTGACGATCGCGCGCGCCACCGCGGCGCGCTGCTGCTGGCCTCCGGACAATTCGGACGGCTCATGGTCGAGGCGATCGGCCATGCCGACGGACTCCAGCGCGGCAACGGCGCGCAGCCGGCGCTCCGCGCGCCCGACGCCGGCGTAGGAGAGTGGCAGCGCGACGTTCGCCAGCGCGGTCGTGCGCGGCACGAGGTTGAAGCTCTGGAACACGAACCCGATCTTGCGGTTGCGCAGATCGGCGAGGTCGTCGTCGGCGATCTCGCGCACGTCGACGCCGTCGAGGCGGTAGCGGCCCTCGGTGGGCGTGTCGAGGCAGCCGAGGATGTTCATGAGCGTCGTCTTGCCGCTGCCCGAGCTGCCCATGATCGCGACGAACTCGCCGCGCTCGATCCGCAGCGAGATGCCGTCGAGTGCCCGCACCTCGACGCGCTCGGACGTCCGGTAGACGCGCTCCACGCCCCGGAGGTCGATGACCGGCGGGCTGCGCCGGAGCGCGGACGGGCGTGACGTCATGGCCCGCCCCGGGGCAACCGCCCGCCGCCGGGTGCGAACCCGCCGCCGCCGAACCCGCCGCCCGGGGCGACGGCGCCGCCCCCGCCGAACCCGCCGCCGACGACCCCCGTGCGTCCCGCGGCGCCGGCCTGGCCGCCGCCGCCCGCGGCGTTCGCCCCGGCCGCCGCGCTGGCCGAGCGGACGACGACCTCGTCGCCGGCCGCCAGGCCGCTGAGGATCTGCGTGGACGAATCGCCGACCACGCCCGTCTGCACGCGCTGGGTGGTGCGCCTGCCGTTGCGGACGATCGTCACGGCCGAGCCGGTGACCGCCTGGCTGGGAACGGTCACGCCCGCGGCCTCGGCGACGACGATGTCCGCCGTCGCGCTCATCCCGGCCTTCAGCCGCGTCCCGGTCTGGGTGAGCCGCAGCGTGACCGGATAGCTCACGGCCGTGCTGCTCGAGCTCGACGAGGACAGCACCCCGACGCGCTGCACGCGCGCTGCGAACTGCGCGCCGGAGGCGGCATTGACGGTCACCGTCGCCTGCTGGCCGACCTTCACCCTGCCGATGTCCGACTCGCCGAGCGACACGTCCATCTGGTAGCGACTGACCTGGACGAGCGTGATGAAGCCCGAGCTCGAGCTCCCCGAGGAGGAGCCGCCGGACCCTGAGCTCGAGCCGGCGCCACCCAGTCCTCCGGCGACCGCGGCCGTGCTGCCCGCCGACGCCGTCGTGGATGACGCCGACGAGCTCGAACCCGAGCCGACGGTGTCGCCGACCGCGCCGTTGACCGCCGCGATCGTTCCCGCCAGCGGCGCGTGCAGCTTCGTCGCCGCGAGCGCCCGCTCGGCCTTGGTCACACTCAGCCTCGCGCTCTCGACGGATGCCGTAGCGGAGGCGATCGACGTCGCGCCGCTCGTGCTCGCGCCGCCGGCCGGCGAGGGTGCCGTGGAGCGCGCGGAGCTCGAGCTGCCCTGGGTCGCATCGGAGGTCTTCGCCTTGGCCCTCGGCGTGGGCTTCGGCTTCGGCTTCGTCGCCGCCGCGGCGCTGGGGGTCGTGGCGGTGGGCGCCGGCGTGGTCGTCGCGGGCGCGGGGGTCGCGGGCGCGGGGGTGCTGGTGGCGGGCACCGGCGGGGTGGTCGCCGGCACGTCGTCGACCGCCAGGGCGATCGTCCGGACCGTCGCCGGCGCCGCCGGCGCGCTGACCGTCGAGGACCCGCTCGCCTTGGCGCTCACGAGCGTGTCCTGCGCCGACTGCAGCGTCGCCTCGGCCTCGGCGAGGTCGACCTCCGCGCTGCTGGGATCGATCTTCGCCAGCAGCTCACCCTGGCGGACGTGCTGGCCCGGCTTGACGTAGATCCTCTGAACGTCGCCGGCGGCGCCGAAGCTCAGGTCCAGCTGGTTGGCGGGCGCGAGATTGCCGCTGCCCGAGACCGTCGACTGCACGACGCCGGCCGCGGCCGTGACGGTGCGCTCGGCGCTGCCGGTGACGGCATCCGTGCCGACGCTGGCCACCGCCACGGCGACGCAGGCCCCGGTGAGCGCGGCAAGCGCCAGCGGCACCGCGACTCGCCCCTGGATCCGCCGGGCGCGCATCCGCGACTCAGCTCGCGGTCGTGCTCGTGGGCGTCTGCCCCGGGCCGCCGGGAGGGCCGCCCGGCCGGCTGGGCAGCTGCACGCCGCACTTCGCAAGCGCCGCACGCAGCTTCGCGAACTGCGCCGGATCGCGCTGCTGGCCGCCGGGCGGGCGCCCGCCGACGCCGGCCGGCGGACGCGTGTTCGTGCCGGTGCCGGCGCCCGGAGCTCCGCCGCGCCGGGCCGGAGCGGGCAACGTGACGCCCTGCTGCTTCAGGCACGCCTGGACCTTCGGATCCTGGGCGGCGGCGAACCCGCCCCGGCCGCCCGGCCGGGCCTGTCCGCCGGCCGCGCCGGGCGACGACGCGCTCTGCGACGAGCCGCCCCCGCAGGCCGCGAGCGCCAGGACGAGGCCCAGCAGCGCGGCGCCCGCGACGAGCGAGCGGATGGTGCGCCGCCTGTGCGACTGGGGGTTCGGCGGGCGCGTCGAGGGCATGGGCGGTCTCCGGTCGTGCGAAGCGGGCAAGGAGCGCGGACGTCGCGCATACCCGAGGAGACCAGCCCAGGTGGAGGGTTG
>JAXDFS010000177.1:0-10332 GCA_034665465.1 Solirubrobacteraceae bacterium | reverse complement strand
CGGTGCGTCCGCCACCCGCCCGCGGCGCGCGCCCAGCGCTCGAGGCTCGCCGTGCGGTACGCGGCCGCGTCGTCCATCAGGGCGTCAGGGTGAACCTGACGACCCGGCTGCGCGCAGGGGCGCTGTTGCCGAAGGCGCCGGCGGCGTCGGATCCGTAGGCGCTGAGGCGGTAGCTCCCTGCCCTGGGCTTGATCTTCGTCGCGAGGTCGTAGGCCCAGCGGCCCTGGCGCGTCCCCGTCCGGATGAGGATCGGCTTGTCGCAGGGGCGGCTGACGAAGCCGAGCTTCGGGTCCAGCCAGACGCACCGCTTCGCCTTCTTCTTCGTCTTCGCGGCGGCCGACTTCGCCTTCGTCGGCTTCTTCGCCTGCTTCCTGGGCGCCACGGAGAGCCGCTCGAGCGTCAGGAAGACCGCCGCCACGCCGGAGGCGTCCTTCGCCGTCCCCGCGAAGCCGACGCGCGTGCGCTTGCGCGTCGTGACCTTGCTCTTCTTGCCCTTCTTCGTGACGGTCTTCGTCGTCTTCGTGACGAGCGAGATCTTCTGGCCGGACTTCGGCTTCGTGACGACGACCGTCGGCGGCGTGCCGTCGGTGAGCTTGACGGGCGCGACGAAGGGCGGGCTCGCGGCCCCCTGGCGGTCGATGACGACGAGCTGCACGACGACCGTCCCGTCCTTGGGATAGGTGTGGCTCACCGACGGCGTGGTGGTGGTCTCGGTCGTGCCGTCGCCGAAGTTCCACTGGTACTGGACGATGCCGCCGCCCACGCCGTTCTCGCGATCGGTCGACGTGCTCGCGTCGAAGGTCACCGGCTGCGCGCTGCGCGGGTTCGGCGTCGCGACGACGAACGCCGCCGTCGGGACGGAGTTGAGGAACTCGTCGGCGCCCAGGTCGCTGGCGGCGCCGGTCAGGCGCGGCTGGCCGTCGACGTCGGTCGCCGAGTCCGCGGGCGTGATCTGCCCCTTGTCGATCGCCGGGGAGTCCGGTCGCAGGTGGAAGTTGCGTTTCGCGGCGTTGACGAAGAGCTGGTCGGCGGGCGTCGTCTGGTCGGTGCGCGTGAAGCTCACGGTCGCCGTGTTGCCGGCCGCGGCGAGCGGGAGGCCGGCGTTGGCGACATGCGGGTTGGCACCAAGCACGATCGAGTCGGTCACGGTGGCCGCGATCGCCCCGGCGGGCGAGTTGAGCAGGCCCATCGCGGAGCTCGAGTCCAGCGAGAAGCCGTTCGTCGAGCCCGCGACGGTGACGTGGTGCGCGGTGATCGTGGCCGCCCCCGCGCTGCCGGGCAGCAGCGTGCCGACGCCGGTCCTGACGGCCACGCCGGTGCCGCTCGTGCCGCCGCTGATGATGCTCGAGCTCAGGACGAGCGCCGCGGCCGGCCCCCCGACCTGGATGTCGACGGCCTTGCCGTCGGGGGCGCCGGAGACGACGGTGCTGCGGGTCAGCTCGTTGCCGGCGCCGCTCGAGATCGTCATGCCGGAGCCGCCACCGCTGATGAGGAAGGAGTCGCGTACGGCGACGCCCGCGCTGCCCGAGACGCCGACGGCCGGGGACGTGAGCGTGCTCGGCGCGATGATCACGTGCTCCAGCACGCTCGGCGCCGGGCCGCTGCCGGTGAAGGAGATCGTTCCCGTGACGACGACGCCGGGGGCGGTGGTGGAGCCGTTGATCGTGACGCCGGCGTCGGTGAACGTCGGCGCCTCGTCGTAGGCCCCCGGCGCGACGTTGACGGTGTCGCCCGGGCTCACGGCGCCGGCGGCTGCGACGAGCGACTCGCAGGCGGTGTCGGTGCCGCCGCAGGTACCGCCGCCCGCCGCGACGGTGTACGTCGCGGCCTGCGCAACCGCGGCCGGCAGCGCCAGCGCGGCGACCGCTGCGCCGGCGGCGAGCAGTGCCCGCCGCCGAGCCGCGCGGCGCGAGCCGGCTCGCATCACTTGGTCAGCCGGAAGCGGATGACGCGGTCCTTGGCGGCCGCCGAGTTGCCGAAGGCACCCGTGGCGTCCGCGGCGTACACGCTGGCGCGGTAGAGGCCGGGCGTGAGCGCCTTGACCTTCGATGACGGCGCGAACGTCCACGAGCCGTCCTTGGCGAGCTTGGCGACCAGCAGCTTGGGCTTCAGGCAGCTCGTTTTCAGCAGGCCCTTCTTGACGTCGAACCAGGTGCACTGCGCCTTGCTGGCCGCGGCCTGGCTGGACTTGGCCGACGTCGTGCTCGTGGTGCTCGAGAGCTTCTCGATCGTCAGCAGGACGAACCCGACGCCCGACTTGTCCTTGGCCGCGCCCGCGAAGGAGACCTTCGTCTTCTTCTTCGTCGTGACGGTCGTCTTCTTGCCGTTCTTCGTGACGGTCTTCTTGGTGACCTTCGTCAGCTTGATCTTCTGGCCGGCGAACGGCTTCGTGATCGTCGCCTCGGGCGGGACGCCGTCGCCGACGTCCACGCGCGCCACCGCGGGCGCGCTGACCCCGCCCTGCCTGTCGACCACGACGAGCTGGGCCGCGGCCGCGCCCTCGGCGCCGTAGACGTGCAGCACGCTGGGCGTCGTCGTGTTCTCGCTGGTGCCGTCGCCGAAGTCCCAGCGGTACTGGACGATGCCGCCGCCGTAGTTGCCCTCGCGGTCGGTCGAGCCGGTGCCGTCGAGCAGCACGGGCTGGCCGGCGCGGATCTTGCCGCCCTTGAGGACGAGGCTGGCCGTCGGCGCGGCGTTGACGAACTCGTCGGCCCCGAGGTCGGTCGTCGGGCCGGGGCGCGGGTCGCCGTCGATGTCGGTCACCGACTCGCCCGCGGTGAAGCCGCCGACGTCGATCGCGTCAGCGGCGTCGGGGCGCAGGCGGAAGTTGCCGTGCCCGGGGTCGGCGAAGAGCGTGGTGGGGTCGTGCGTCTGGATCGTGCGCGTCGCGGTGATCGTCGCCGTGTTGGCGGCGGTCAGCAGGGCGTAGTGCCTGGTCACGTTGTTCAGCGCGATCGAGTCCGTCAGCGTTGCCGTGATGTTGCCGACACCGCCAAGCAGAGAGGCCGCGTTGCTCGCGTCGAGCACGATGCCGTTCGTCGAGCCGGCTGCCGTGAGGTGGTGGGCGACGATGTCGATGTTGCCGGGCGCCGCCTGGATGGCGAGGCTCGTCGTGTCGGCGCTCAGGGAGGCGGCGCCGCCGCGCAGCAGCGAGGACTCGAGCAGCAGGCCCTTGGCGGCCGTGCCGGTGGGCGAGCTGACACGCACCGCGCTGGCCGTCGAGCCGCCGGTCACGACGACGGTGCGGATGATCTGGTTACCGGTGCCGCCGGTGATGATGATGCCGTCGCCGTTGAGGCTCACGGCCGCGGCGTCCGACAGCTGCAGGCCCGCCGTGCCGCTGACGTTGATCGCGGGCGCGTTGCCGACCGGCTGGCTGACGGCGACCTTCTGGAGGATCGAGGGCACGGTGCCGTTGCCGCTGAAGGTCATGGTGCCGTTGATCGCGACGCCGGGGGCGCCGGTGATCGTCACGGCGCCGACCTTGAACTCCGCCGCGTCATAGGTGCCTGGAGAGACGGTGAACGTGTCGCCGGCCGCGGCGGCCGCCGCGGCCTCTGCGAGCGAGCCGCAGGCCAGGTCCGCGCCCCCGCAGGGACCGTTGCCGGCCGCCACGGTGTAGCTCGCCGCCTGCGCCGCGGCAGGCACGGCCAGCAGCGCCATCGTGGCAGCGGCGGTTGTCATCCAATGACGGGGGCCCAGGCGTGACATTCATTCCTCCAAAGCTCGGCGCAACAGCTTCCCTGAAACCGTCCTGGGCAGCTCGGGTACGAAGCGGAAGACCCTGGGCACCTTGTACCCGGCGAGTCGGACACGACAATAACCCCGTAGCTCGTCCTCCGATGCGGTTTTTCCTGCACGCAGGACGACCGTCGCGACGACCCGCTGGCCCCACTCCGGGTCCGGCGCGCCGTGCACCCCGGCCTCCGCGACCGCGGGGTGGCTCGCGAGCACCGCCTCGACCTCCGCCGGGGCGACGTTCTCGCCGCCGGTGATGATCGTGTCGCCGGCGCGGCCGGTGACCGTGAGGTTGCCCTCGGCGTCCAGCGCGCCCTCGTCACCGGTGTGCAGCCAGCCGTCGGCCGCGAGCGCGCCGGGGGCCACCGTCGGCCCCGCCACGAGGATCTCGCGGGCCGGGCCGATGCGCACGCGCGTGCAGAAGAGCGCCGGCCCGCCCGTCGTCACCTGCGAGCAGGCCTCGGTCAGCCCGTACGTGCTGACCGTCGGCACCCCCGCCGCCTCCGCGCGCTCCAGCAGCGCCGCCGTGATCGGCGCGCCGCCGACGAGCGCGGCGCGCAGCGCCGGCGGGTGGCGCAGGCCGGCGTCGAGCATCCGGGCGAGCGTCGTCGGCACCACCGACACGAGCGTGGCGCGCGTCGCGACCTCGTCGGCTGCGGCCTCGGCGTCGAAGCGCTCGTGCAGCACGACCGTCGTCGCGTAGATCGCGCTGCGCACGAGGATCGACAGGCCGCCGACGTGTGCGAGCGGCAGCGTGCACAGCCACTTGTCGGCGGGGTCCAGCCCGAGCGCGGCGGCCGAGCCGAGGGCGCTCCACAACCAGTTGCCGTACGTCAGCTCGACGGCGCGCGGGCCCGCGGTCGTCCCCGACGTGTGCACGACGATCGCGGTCGCCTCGAGGTCGTGCGTGAGCGCCGGCGGCTCGCCCTCGTCAGCCAGGCCGGCCAGCGGCCGGCCGACGATCGCCGCGCAGCCCGCCGTGCGCAGCCGGCGCTCGGCCGGGCTCAGGCGCAGGTCGATCGGGACGGCGACGGCGCCGAGGCGCAGGCAGCCGTGCAGCGTCTCGACGAAGGCCCGCCGCGCGGGCAGCGCGATCGCGACGCGGTCGCCGCGGCCCACGCCGAGCGCGCGCAGGCGCCGGGCGGCGAGCGTCGCCGCGGCGTCGAGCTCGGCGTAGGTGAGCGCGCCGTCGTCGGCGCGCAGGGCGACGTGGTCCGGGCGCGAGCGGGCAGCGCGGCGAAGCCAGGACTCTACGACCATGCTGTGAAAGTAGCCTGCACGCATGGACGTCGTCTGGACCCCCGCCGGCGAGTACGCCGACATCCGCTACGAGCTCAGCGGTGACGGGATCGCCAAGATCACGATCGACCGGCCCGAGGTGCGCAACGCGTTCCGCCCGCAGACGATCGTCGAGATCTCCGATGCGCTGACGCGCGCACGCGAGGACACGTCGGTCGGCGTGATCGTCCTGACCGGCGAGGGCGAGCTGGCGTTCTGCTCCGGCGGTGACCAGAACGTCCGCGGCGACACCGGCTATCTCAGCGAGCCCGACGCCCCCGGCGCGGTCGGGCGCTTCCACGTCACCGACCTGCACATTCAGATCCGCCGGCTGCCCAAGCCGGTCGTGGCGATGATCGCCGGCTACGCGATCGGCGGCGGGCACGTCCTGCACCTCGTCTGCGACCTGTCGATCGCGGCCGACAACGCCCGCTTCGGCCAGGTGGGCCCGCGCGTCGGGTCCTTCGACGGCGGCTTCGGGGCCGGGCTGCTCGCCAGCCTCGTCGGGCCCAAGAAGGCCAAGGAGATGTGGTTTCTCTGCCGTCAGTACGACGCCGCGCAGGCGCTCGAGATGGGCCTCGTCAACACGGTCGTGGGGCTCGCCGAGCTCGAGCGTGAGACCGTCGCCTGGTGTCGGGAGATGCTCGCGATGTCGCCGTTTGCGCTGCGCCTCGTGAAGGCGAGCTTCAACGCGGCAGAGGACGGCTTCAGCGGCATCCAGCAGCTCGCCCACGACGCGAACCTCCTCTTCTACGAGAACTCCGAGGCGCAGGAGGGCCGCGACGCCTACCGCGAGAAGCGCGCGCCGGACTTCTCGCGGTTCCCGAAGAGGCCATAGCCGCCGTGTCGACCGCCGCCGCCGTCAGCCCCGTGCGCATCTGGGTCATGGCCGCCCGCCTGCGCACGCTGCCGGCGGCGATCGCGCCGGTGCTCGTCGGCACCGCGATCGCGATCCAGCGCGGGATCTTCCGTCCCGGCGCGTTCGCGGCGGCGCTTCTGGGCGCGCTGCTCATCCAGATCGGGACGAACCTCGCCAACGACTACTCCGACGCCAAGCGCGGCGCCGACGCGGACGACCGGGTCGGCCCGGTCCGCGTCACCGCCGGCGGGCTGGTGCCGCCGCGCCAGGTGCTCGTCGCCACGTACGTGACCTTCGGCCTGGCGGTCGTCTGCGGCCTGTACCTCGTGGCGGTCGCCGGCGTCGAGCTGCTGTTCGTCGGTGTCGCCTCGATCGCGGCCGGCGTCCTGTACACCGGCGGCCCCAGGCCCTACGGCTACGAGGGCCTCGGCGAGCTGTTCGTCTTCCTGTTCTTCGGCATCGTCGCGGTGACCGGCTCGACCTTCGCCCAGCTGCAGTCCTGGCCCTGGCAGGCATTCGTGCTCGCGGTGCCGATCGGCCTGCTCGCCGCGGCGATCCTCGTCGTCAACAACGTCCGCGACATCGACAGCGACAAGCGCGCCGGCAAGCGCACGCTCGCGGTCCGGCTGGGGCGCGAGCGCGGGCGCACGATCTACGCCCTCATGGTCTACGGCGCCTACCTCGTCGCGCCGCTGCCGTGGCTGCTGGGCGCGCTGTCGCCATGGCTGCTGCTGCCCTGGCTGACGGCGCCGCTGGCCGTGCGCCTCGTGCGGACGGTCCGCGAGCACTCCGACGGCCCGAGCCTCAACGAGGCGCTCGCGCGGACTGGCTTGCTGCAGCTCGTGTTCGGCCTGCTGCTGAGCGCGGGCGTGCTGGCGAGCTAGATGGCCGTTCGTCCGGTTCCCGGCGTTGCGGGCGCAGCCACGCCTTGCGCGTGACGATCTCCCAGCGCACGCTGCGCTTCGCCACGCCGCTGGTCACGTCCCACGGCCCGGTCGCAGAGCGCGAGCTCTTCGAGCTGCACATCGAGGGCGCCGACGGCGTCAGCGGCCGCGGTGAGTCCGCGCCCCTCGAGGCCTACGACGGCGTCGCGCCGGCGCGCGCCCTGGCCGCGCTGGAGGCCTACCGGGCGGTGCTCGAGGACGGCGGCGAGCGCGAGGGCGGCGAGCTGCTGGACGCCTGCCGCGCGGCCGACGACCTCCCCCAGGCCCTGGCCGCGGTCGACCTCGCGCTCTGGGACCGCGCGGGCCGCCGCGCCGGGCTGCCGGTCGCACGGCTGCTGACCGACGACCCGCTCGCGCAGGTCACCGTCAACGCGACGATCGGCGCCGAGGACCGCGCGGGCGCCGCGACGCAGGCCGCCGCGGCGCGCGCGGGCGGCTTTCGCTGCGTGAAGCTCAAGGTCGGCAGCGGCGACGATGCCGGCCGCGTGGCCGCCGTCCGCGCCGCGCTCGGCCCCGAGGTGCAGCTGCGCCTGGACGCCAACGGCGCGTGGACGCCCGACGAGGCGGTGCGGGCGATCGAGCTGCTCGCGCCGGCGGGCCTGGAGCTCGTCGAGGAGCCCGTGCACGGCCTCGACGGGCTGCGCGAGGTGCGCGAGCGCGTCGCGGTGCGGATCGCGATGGACGAGACCGCGGCCGTCGCGGGCGCGCTCGCCTCGGGAGCCGCCGACGCGGTCTGCCTCAAGCTCGGGCGCTGCGGCGGGATCTCGGGGCTGCTGGCCTGCGCCACGCTCGTGCGCGCCTCGGGGGCGGACGCCTACGTCGCCTCGACGCTGGACGGACCGCTCGGGATCGCGGCGGCCCTGCACGCCGCCGCGGCGCTGCGGCTGCGGACCGCCTGCGGGCTGGCGACGCTTGGCCTCTTCGACGAGGACGAGCCCGAGCTGCTGCGAGCGCGCGCCGGCGCGATCGCCGTCCCGCCCGGGCCGGGACTGCTGTGACCAGCCTCGCGCTGCGGATCGCGAGCTCGGCGCTGCTGCGACGCGCGACGCCGCACCGCTACGGCGACCATCCCCGCAACGTCGCCGACCTGCATCGCCCCGCCGGCGCGGGCCCGCACCCGGTCGCGGTCGTGCTGCACGGCGGCTACTGGCAGCCGCCGTACACGAAGCTCATCATGCGCCCGCTCTGCCTCGACCTCGTGCGCCGCGGCTGGGCGGCCTGGAACGTCGAGTACCGCCGCCTCGGGCGCGACGGCGGCGGCTGGCCGCAGACCTTCGACGACGTCGCGCTGGCGATCGACCACCTCGCGCAGCTCGCGGACCCGGCGCTCGACATCGGCCACGTCGTGCTCCTGGGCCACTCGGCCGGCGGGCAGCTCGCGCTGTGGGCCGGCGGGCGCTCCGAGCTGCCGCCGGGAGCGCCGGGCGCCACCCCCCGCGTGCGGGCCCACAGCGTGCTCGCCCTGGCTGCCGTCAGCGACCTCGTCGGTGCCGGCAGGCCGGCGCGCGAGCTCCTCGGCGGCAGCATCGAGCAGGTCCCCGATCGCTACGCGCAGGCCGACCCGATGCGCCGGCTGCCGCTGGACATCCCGGTCGGGCTCGTGCACGCGCGGGGCGACGAGACCGTCTCGGTGCAGCGCTCGCGCGACTACGCGGCAGCGGCGCTGGCAGCGGGCGCCGACGTGTCTCTCATCGAGACCCCCGGCGGCCATCGCGACCCGATCGACCCGCCGAGCGAGGCCTGGCACGCCGCGGCAGCGTGGCTGCAGCGCGGGTTTGCGCCTACCGGCTGAGCTTCGCGCGCAGCGCCAGGACGCGCCGCGCCGAGGCCCGCAGCCCGGCGACGTCGACGCGGCGGTTGCGGGCCGCGTCGAGCAGCCCCGCCGCCGCCTGCCTGCCGGTCGAGTAGGAGGAGACGAACAGCGGCAGGTCGACCCCGGCGCGCAGCGCGAGCACCGCACGCCGGCCGAGCGAGCCGAGGCCGGCGACCGCCGGCGTTGCGAGGTCGTCGCTGACCGTGACGCCGTCGAAGCCCAGGCGCCCGCGCAGCTCGCCGGCGATCCACTTCGCCGAGAAGGCGGCCGGGCGCTCGTCGAGCGCCGGGTAGACGCCCGTCGACAGCATCACGGCGCCGATCCCGCCGGCGATCAGCCGCCCGAAGGGCGCCTCGTCGGTCGCGCGCAGGACGGCCAGCGACGTCGTGATCCGCGCGGGCGCGGCGTCGGTGTTGACGTCCGCGGCGCCGAAGCCGGGGAAGTGCTTGGCCGTCGCCTGCACGCCGCCGCGGCGCAGTCCGCCTGCGAACGCCGCGGCCAGCGCGGCGACCGCTCCGGCGCTGCGCCCGTAGGTGCGCCGCTCACGCTCGAGCGCCGCGCCGGGGCGCGCCACGTCGGCGACGGGCGCGAGGTCGAGGTTGACGCCCGCCGAGCGAAGCGTGCTCGCGGCGGCGCGCCCGTCGGCCGCCGCCCGGCCCGCAGTCCCCGCGTCGGCGGCCGCGCGGCGCGGCGCGCCGGGAATGCGGCGCACCGGCCCGCCCTCCTGGTCGGCCATCACGAGCAGCGGCGCGTCCAGCCCGGCCGGCCGGCGGATCGCCTGCAGGCTGCGCGTCGCCGCGCGCACCTGCGCGGCCGAGCGCACGTTGCGGGCGAAGAGGATGACGCCGGCCGCCTCGCCGCGCGCGATCCGCCGGCGCAGGTCGCGCGGCGCCACGAGCCCGTCGTAGGCGAAGACCATGTGCTGGCCGACGGCCTGGCGCAGCGTGAGCGCCGGCGCCTGCGCAGACCGGGCCCGCACGTCGTCGCCGGCCGAGCTCGCGCACGCGCACAGCGACAGCGCCGCGCCGAGGAGCAGCCCGCGCACGCCCCGACGGGCCATCAGCCGGCCTCGATCGCGGCGGCGACGGCGGCCGGCGCCTCGAGCGGGAGCGCGTGCCCGGCGCCGGGCACGATCGTCAGCTCGCCGCGCGGCAGCGCCTCCGCGAGCCGGCGCCCGAGCGCGACGAACTTCTCGTCGCGCTCGCCAGCGAGCACCGCGACGTCCATCTCCAGCTCCCCCAGACGGGCCCAGAGCGGCTGCATCGACCCGGTGCCGATCCCGCGCAGCGCCGCCGCGAGGTGGCGCGGCTCGTTGCCCAGCCTGTCGGCGCGCGCGGCGGCCGCGACCTGGGGCGGCTGGCCGGCGAAGAGCGGCTGCGCGGCCCAGCGGTCGGCGACCTCGGTCATGAGGCGCGCCTGCATCCACGCCGCGAGCGCCTCGTCGGCGGCGCGCCGCCGCTCGCGCTCGGCCGGGTCCTCGATCCCGGCGGTGGCGGAGACGAGCACGAGGCGAGACACGCGGCCGGGGTGCGCGAGCGCGACGTGCAGCGCCAGGCGCCCGCCCATCGAGTAGCCCGCGAGCGCGAAGCGCCCGGCGGCGAGGCCGCTGACGTCGGACACGCAGGCGTCCATGTCGATCGGGCGGCGGGCGGCGGCGGCGCCGTGGCCGCGCAGGTCGGGTGCCAGCGGACGGTGGCGCC
>JAXDFS010000176.1:0-6403 GCA_034665465.1 Solirubrobacteraceae bacterium | reverse complement strand
GTCACGGGGTCGAGCCGATAGGCTCGACCCGTTTTTCTGACCGACGGAGACGAGCAACGATGCGCCAGCTCACGAGCCTCGACTCGCAGTTCCTCGCCCTCGAGACGGCGCGCCAGAGCGGCCACGTCGCGAGCGTCGCGATCCTCGACACGTCCACGACGGCCAGCGGCACGCTCACGCTCGCCGACGTCCAGGCGCTGATCACCGACCGCCTGCCGCTGCTGCCGCCGCTGCGCTGGCGCCTGCAGGAGGTGCCGCTCGGGCTCGACTACCCCTACTGGGTCGACGACATCGACTTCGACCTGGACTTCCACGTGCGCGAGCTCGGGCTGCCGGCGCCGGGCAGCGACGAGCAGCTCGCCGAGCAGGTCGCGCGGATCGTCTCGCGCCCGCTGGACCGCGCGCGGCCGCTCTGGGAGCTGTATCTCATCAGCGGCCTGCGCTCCGGGCACACGGCGATGCTCACGAAGATCCATCACGCGGTCATCGACGGGATGTCTGGAGCCGAGATCCTCGGGCTGCTGCTGGACCTGACGCCCGAGATCCGCGAGGTCGAGGTGCCGGCGAGCTGGGGCGACAACGAGCTCGTCCCCGGCCCGGTCGGCATGCTCGTCCGCGGCGTGCTCGGCGCCTCGCGCTATCCCCTGCGCGCGCTGCGGGCGCTGCCCTCGACGCTGCCCAACCTCGAGGAGACCCAGTTCAGCGCGATCCCGGGCGCCGCCGCCCTCGGGCGCCTGGCCAACCGCGCCCAGCGGGCGCTGGCGCGCGGCGAGGCCGCCTTCGAGCTGCAGGAGCGCCTGATCGCCCCCAAGACGCACTTCAGCGGGCGCGTGTCCGCCCACCGGCGCTTCACGTTCGGGCAGCTCTCGCTCGACGACGTCAAGGTCGTCAAGAACGCCTACGGCGTCACCGTCAACGACGTCATCGTCACGCTCTGCGCCGCGGCCGTGCGCCGCTGGCTGATCGCCCACGACGACCTTCCCGCCGAGCCGCTGGTCGCGCAGATCCCGGTGTCGGTGCGCACCGAGGAGCAGATCGGGACCTACGGCAACCGCATCATGCTCATGGGCGCGCCGCTGTTCACCGACGAGCCCGACCCGGTGCGCCGGCTGCTGCGCACGCACGAGGCGCTCGGCGACATGAAGCAGCGCCACCGGGCGCTGCCCGCGAGCCTGCTCGCCGACGCCAACCACTTCGTCCCGCCGGCCGTCTTCTCGCGCGCGGCACGGCTGACCTTCGGCCTGTCGACGAGCCGCCCGGGGCGCCCGGTCTGGAACCTCGTCATCTCCAACGTGCCCGGGCCGCAGTTCCCGCTCTACCTCGCGGGCGCGCAGCTCGTCGCCAACTATCCGGTGTCGGTCATCACCGACGGCATGGGCCTGAACATCACGGTCATGAGCTACTGCGGCCACCTCGACTTCGGGATCGTCGCCGATCGCGAGCAGATGCCCGACGTCGCGCTGCTCATGGGCTGGCTGCGCGAGGCGCTCGCCGAGCTCATGCCGGCGCCCGGCGAGCCCGCGTAGCCGGCGGCCTACATTGGAGGGGTGAGCACTCCCCTCTCCGTTCTCGACCTCGCCCCGATCGCCGCCGGCCGCAGCGCCGCCGACGCGCTCGCCGAGACCACCGAGCTCGCGCGCCGCGCCGACGCGCTGGGCTTCCGGCGCTTCTGGGTCGCCGAGCACCACAACATCCCCTCGGTCGCCTCGACGGCGCCCGAGGTGCTGATCGCGCATCTCGCCGCGCGGACCGAGCGCATCCACGTCGGCTCGGGCGGCGTGATGCTGCCCAACCATGCGCCGCTGGCGGTCGCCGAGCGCTTCGGCATGCTCGAGGCGCTGCACCCCGGCCGCATCGACCTCGGCCTCGGCCGCGCGCCGGGAACCGACATGCGCACCGCGATGGCGCTGCGCAGCACCTCGCCCGAGCTCTTCGAGGAGCAGTTCGCGCAGCTGCGCGGACATCTGGGAAACGGCTTCGGCGGCATGCGCGCGGTCTCGGGGAGGCACACGGTGCCGGAGCTGTGGATGCTCGGATCGACCGACGGCGGCGCGCGGATCGCCGCGGCGCTGGGTCTGCCCTTCGTCTTCGCCCACCATTTCCACCCGCACTTCACCGAGCCCGCGCTCGAGCTCTACCGCGCGCTCTTCGAACCATCCGAGCTGCTCGCGGCGCCGCGCGCGATCGTGGCCGCCGGCATCGTCGTCGGCGAGGACGACGAGCAGGCCGCGAGGCTCGCCCTGCCCGGCGCGATCTCCATGCTGCGCCTGCGCCAGGGGCGCCCCGCGCCGATCCCCTCGGTGCAGGAGGCGGCCACGCTTGCAGAGCACCTCACGCCCGCCGAGCGCGCCACCGTCGACGACGCGCTCGCCCGGCCGATCGTCGGATCGGCGGCGACGGTCCACGCCGGATTGCTCGACCTGATCGAGCGCACGCAGGCCGACGAGCTCATGCTCACGAGCCAGGTCGCCGAGCCGGGAATGCGGCTGCGCGGCCTGGAGGCGATCGCCGGCGCGTTCGCCGATTCACAGGCGGCCGTCGGCTGACCGGTAGACTTCGCGGCGTTACGCCGGGCACTGGGCTCGGCGAGGTAGTGCCAGCGTTCGTAGTTGTTGCCTTCAGCACCTCCCGCGTTTCGCAGCACCACATATCTCCCGGGAGGGAACACATGGCAACTGGAACCGTCAAATGGTTCAACGACGACAAGGGCTTTGGCTTCATCACGCCCGACGACGAGAGCAAGGACCTGTTCGTCCACCACTCCGCCATCCAGGGCAGCGGCTTCAAGTCGCTCGCCGAGGGCGCGAAGGTCTCGTATGACCCGGAGCAGGGCCCCAAGGGCCCCAGCGCCGGGAACGTGCAGACGATCTAGCCCGATCGCCGCTCGCAGCATCCGACGGCCCGCCTCGGCGGGCCGTCGTTCGTTGCGGGGATAGTCTCAGCCGCGTGCCGGCCATCGATCCTGCCGCGGTGACGATCCGCCCGCTGGTGGCGCAGGACGCGGCCGCGGCGGCCGCGGCGGCTCGCGCCGCGATCGACCAGCTGTACCCCGAGACGATCACGCCGGAGGAGGACGCGCGCCGCGCCGCCGGCGCCACCAGGCGCGTCGCGCACCTGCAGGGGACCGATCCGGGCGGCTGCTGGGTCGCCGAGCACGACGGCGAGATCGCCGGCACCGCTGTCTCGCTCATTCGCGAGGGCGTCTGGGGCCTGAGCCTGTTCGCGCTGCTCCCGGCCTACCAGGGGCTCGGGATCGGCGCCCGCCTGTACGAGCCCGCGCACGCCTACGGGGCGGGCGAGCCGGGCGGGATCATCCTCTCCACCAGCCATCCGGCGGCGATGCGCACCTATGCGCGCAGCCCCGGCTTCCGGCTGCTGCCCTCGGTCGGCCTCTCCGGCGCGTGGGATCCGCGCCGGGTGCCGGCCGAGCTGCGCTGCCGGCCGGGCGATCTGGACGCCGATGCGGCGACGATCGAGGCCGCCTCGCGCCACGTCCGCGGCGCCTCGCACCTGCGCGACCTCCCCGCGCTGCTGGAGCGCCCGGGCATGGTGCTGATGGTGATCGAGGACGAGGGCTTCGCGTGTGCGCGCGACGGCTCGACGTGGCTGCTGGCCGCCCGCAGCGAGGCGGCCGCCGAGGACCTGCTCTGGGGCGCCATGACCAGCGGGCTGCGCGGCGGCGGGGTGGAGGTCGACTTCGTCACTGCCGAGAACCAGTGGGCGATTCGCGTCGGCTTGGAGGCGGGCCTCGCGCTCAGCGCGTCCGGCGCCGTGTTCGTCCGTGGCGAGGTCGGGCCGATGGCGCCCTACCTGCCCAGCGGCGTGTACCTCTGAGCCGCTGCGACCGGTCGGCGCGCGGGCGGTTGACCTTCTGTGAGCCGGGTAGGGCCTTCAGTGAAGGCAATAAAGGAGAGTGCTGACCACAATGGCCACTCAGCTGAAGGAGTCGTTCGCCGTCTCTGACCCCAACCAGGCCTGGGGCGTCATCTCCGACGTCAACAAGCTCGTGTCGTGCGTTCCCGGCGCACAGGTCATCTCCGCCGAAGGCGAGACGAAGGCCAAGGCCGAGATCGAGGTGGACATGGGCTCCATGTCGATGAAGTTCAGCGGTCCCGTCGAGATCGTCGAGCAGGATGCCGGCTCGCGCCGCGCGGTGATCAAGGCGCAGGCCAAGGACGGCAGCGGGCAGAGCAACGCCGACGGCACCGTGACGATCACCATCGGCGGCGACGGCGGGACGGTCGAGGGCACCGCGAACGTCAACGGCAAGGCGGCGTCGATGGGCGAGGGCACCGTTCAGGCGGTGCTCCAGCAGCTCGTCAAGCAGTTCTCCGCGAACGTCTCCTCCAAGGCTTAGGCGCGCAGCGCGCACAACATGCGGACCTCGACGGCGCCCGGCTCCCCAGGCGCCGTTGCTCGTTCGCGGGTCAGGCGCGCGCGGCGAGCTCGGTGACGATGTCCTGCACGCCGCGGGCCATCGGCTGCGTCAGCCGGTCGAAGCGCAGCGCGTAGACGAGCGGGCGCTCCTGGCGCACGACGCGCGCGTGGCCGTGGATGCGGGCCTCGCCGAAGGGGAGGTCGAAGGAGACCGTCTCGTCGACGGCGAGCGGGCGCCCGGAGGTCAGGCGCATGCCGGTGGCGCCGAGGTCGATCGTCTCCGCGGCGATCGGGGAGCCGGCGGTCCGCGTCAGCGTGCACCGCAGCGCCACGGGCTGGTGTGCGGGGGGCTGCGGCGGCGGCTGGGGAAGCGCGCTGTCGGTCGCGGTCATCATCATGTCGCGATCGTGAGGCGCGTGTTGGCCTTCGTGCGATCCAGCAGGCTGCGCACGACGCCGTTGCCTGGGATCACGACCAGCCGGCAGCCGCTGGCGCGCGCGCGGCCGTCGGCCTCCAAGAGCGTGCTCAGCCCGCCCGAGCCGAAGAACGCGACCGCCGAGAGATCGACCACGATCGTCTCCGGCTCGGTGGCGAGCGCTTCGCGGATCCGTTGCGCGAGCGCCTCGATCGTCGCGACGTCGACCTGCCCGGTGACCGACAGGACGTGGGTGGACCCGTGCGATTCTGACGTGACATGCAGATTGCCGGTGGACGGCATCTCCTTGCGACCTCCCCTTGGTCTCCATCGTCGTCTGCGCCTACGAGGTGAGCTGACGGGCTCGCGCTTTCGCGCTACGCCGCACGTCGCGGCGATTCGCCCCAGAGCCGTATGTGGCGGCTCGGTGGTTCCCCCGTTCGCAGCGCCCGGAGACGCCGCGATTCGGCATGTGACAGGCGGGAACGTAGCACAGCGATCCGAGCGATCAAGCGGCGGCTGCGGGCCCCTCGAGCTCGAGCACGTCAAAGGACCAGATCTCGCTCGCGGTGCCAACCGGCCCGCCGCTGCGGTGCTGCGCGTGACCGGCCCTGAAGTCCGGCCCCGCGACCCAGGCCCGGAAGTCCTCCTCCGAGCGCCAGCGCGTGATGACGAGGCAGACCTCGCGATCGTCGTTGGGCCGCAGCAGCTCGAAGGCCTCGAAGCCCTCGGCGCTGGAGACGCGCCCAGCGCGGGAGGCGAAGCGCTGCTCGAACTCGTCGAAGCGCTCGCGCGGGACGGTGATGGCGTTGATCTTGACGATGCTCACGTGCGGGATCCTACGGCGCGCGTGCCCGGCGGCGACGGCCGCCGCCGGGTCGGCGAGGTCGCCGCTAGGAGTTGTCGACGCTCATGTCGGGCGCCGGGTCGATGATCCCGATGAGGTTGCCCTCGGGATCCGTGAACTGCCCGAGGATGAGGCCGGGCATGACCTCGTCGGGGCCGAAGACCCGCGTCCCGCCGAGCTCCTCGGCCTTCGCCAGCGCCGCCTCGACGTCGGGCACCGCGACGTAGAACGTGACGTGGCCCTCGTAGCCCTCGGGCCCGCCGGAGATGCCGCCGCCGATGCCGCTGCCGTCCGGTGCGAGGTTCGCGTCGCGCGAGATGACGCCGTAGTTCATCGGGTTGTTGGAGTCCGTCTCCCACCCGAAGAGCTCCCCGTAGTAGCTCTTCAGCGCGTCTCCGTCCTTGCCGATGATCTCGAAGTGCACGACTGGCTGGCCCATGGTCCCGCCTTTCCGCGCCGGCGAACCGGCACCTGGTGAATAGGTCCTGCGCCTAAGACTGCGTGCCGCTCCGGGACTCATCGCGCGAAGGCGCAAATCCTCCGGGCCGGCCGTCGCTCTACCGTATCCGGCCGTGATCCTGGTTCTCGGCGCCACACGCGAGGCGCACGAACTGGCCGAGCGCCTGGCGGCGGAGGACGTCGCGGTCACCACGCTGCGCGACGCTCACGTCACCCACGCCTGGCTCGCAGAGCACGGCGTGGCCGGCGTGGTCGATGCCGGCGACCCGTTCGCGGTGAGCATCGCAGCGGCTGCGGTTCAGGCG
>JAXDFS010000175.1:0-9820 GCA_034665465.1 Solirubrobacteraceae bacterium | reverse complement strand
CAGGACCGCGTCGGCCTGACGGTCTTCAACGACAAGGTCACCCCGCTGGCCCCGATCGCGCCGATCCGCGGCAACCGCGGGCGGCTGCAGGGCCTCGTGTCGGGGCTCGTCGCCGATGGCGGGACCTCGATCTACGACGCGACCGACGAGGGCGTCGCGCAGGTCTCCAAGCTCGCCGACACGAGCCGGATCAACGCCGTCGTCCTGCTGACCGACGGGGAGGACACCGACTCGACGAAGACCGTCGGCGCGCTCGTGCGCGACCTCGACGCCCAGGGCGACTCCCCGCGGCGCGTGCGGGTCTTCACGATCGCCTACTCGGCCGGGGCGGCCGGCGCCGCCGACAACCTCGCGCGGATCTCCGGAGCCTCCGGCGCCAAGCCCTACACGGGCAACACCGACGACATCGAGACCGTCTACCGCAGCATCAGCTCGTTCTTCTAGTGAGCCTCCCGGCCAAGAAGCCCTACAGCCGCGACGAGTTCGCCGGGGCGCTGATCGCCAACGCAGCGGCGAAGCCGTTCAACATCGCGCTGCTCGTGGGCACGATGGGCGCCGCGGTGCTCGTCGGCGGCGGCGTGCTCGTGGCGCTGGCCGTCGCGCTGGTCATCTATGCGATCGCCGCCGCGCGGACGTTCTTCGACGAGGACGAGGCCGAGGCGGTGCTCGGCCGCGTGCGCGCCGAGCGCCGGCAGGCGATCGGCGCAGGCGTCAAGCACCTGGATCCGCGCACGCTTGCGCCCGACGTGCGCCGCCACCTGCTCGCGGCGCAGGCGACCGAGCAGCGCATCCGCGAGGCGATCGAGCGCGCGGAGCTGCCCTACGCGGAGGTCTCGACCGAGGTCGACGCGCTCGTGTCGCTCATGGAGCTGTCGGCCTCACGGGCGCAGCTGCTCTACGAGGCGCTGGACGAGTCCCCGCCCGCGCGGGTGGCGGCGCGCCTGCGCGAGCTCGAGGGCTCCGGCAAGGCCGAGCTCATCGAGGCGCTCGAGCACCAGCTCGCGGTGCAGCGCAGGATGGAGGCGCAGCTTCAGTCCTTCTATGACCAGATGGAGCGCATCGTGGTCGAGCTGGACTCGATTCGCGGGTCGCTGCTGAGCGTGTCGGCATCGACCGACGTCGCCAACCAGCAGCGTCTTGCCGGCGACGTGCGGGCGCTGCGCGACGAGCTCGGCTCGCTGGCCGAGGGGATGAGCGAGGCCTTCGAGGAGCGGGCGGCGTAGCGCCACCCGCTCCGCTCCGCGGTCGGTCGATCAGGCGACGGCCACCATGTCGATCACGAAGATCAGCGTCTCGTTGGGGCCGATCGCCGGTGGCTGGCCCTGCGGGCCGTAGGCCAGGTTCGGCGGGATCGTGAGCTCGCGCCGGCCGCCGACCTTCATCCCGGCCACGCCCTGATCCCAGCCCGGGATCACCATCTGGGCGCCGAGCTGGAACTGAAACGGCTGGCCGCGGTCCCAGGAGGCGTCGAACTGCTTGCCGGTCGAGTAGGACACGCCGACGTACTGCACCGTGACGGCGGAGCCGGCCTTCGCGGTCTTGCCGGTGCCCTTGACGATGTCCTTGACGACGAGCTTGGATGGCGCCTTGCCCGACGGCTTGGCGATCACGGGCTTGGTCTTGAGGTCCTTGGAGATCGACTTGGACTTCGCCGGGGTCTTGGCCGGCGTGGTCGCGGTCGCGGTCGGCGTGGTGACCGTGGTCGCCGGGGCCGGGGCCGGAGCCGTGGTCGTGACGTCCGGCGTCGTGACGGTCGGGGTGGCGATGGTCGCGGCCGGCGCCGCCGTGGTGGTCGTGGTCTTCTCGGACTCGCCGCAGGCGGCGATGCCCAGCGTGGCGATCGCCAGCAGCGCGGCGGTTGTCGTTCGTGCGCTCACGGGCCTAGACCACCTTCACGAGGTCGACCACGAAGACCAGCGTCTCGTTGGGCGCGATCGGCCCCATGCCGCGCGGGCCGTAGCCGAGCTCGGGCGGGATGACGAGCGTTCGCCTGCCGCCCTCGCGCATGCCGGTGACGCCGTAGTCCCAGCCCTTGATGACGCGACCCGCGCCGAGCGGGAAGTCGAACGGCGCGCCGCGGTCCCAGGAGGAGTCGAACTGCGTGCCGCTGGAGAAGGAGACGCCCACGTAGTGGACCTCGACCTGGTCGCCGGGCTTGGCGGCGGCACCCTCGCCGACGACGACGTCGTCGGTGACGAGCTCGTCGGGCGGCGTGCCGGTGGGCTTGGGAACCCCGGGCTTGGTGCCCAGGTCGTCGGAGATCTGCAGCGGCTCGAAGGCGTCGCTCATGCGCAGACCGGAGATTTCGCAGGCGTGGTCATGCCCGACAGACTAGCCCTGGTCAGTCCTCGCGGCGGCGGAAGTCCCCGAAGGTCCAGTGGACGTTGTAGCCCAGGGCGGTGCCGGCGGGGCCGGCGTGCAGCACCGGCAGGATGTCGCCGGTCAGCAGCTCCTCGATGACCGCCTCGCGGATCTCGAGGACCTCGATCTCCGGCAGGTACTCGCCCTGGTTGGAGGGGACGAGCAGCGTGTCGAGCGTCTCGCGGTCGGCGATCTCGTGCGCCTGCGTCGCGATCTCGCCGTCGAAGCGCGCGGCGAGCATCTCGCCGAGCCCGGCGCCGGTGTTGGCGTCCTTGAGGATCCGCTTGTCGGCGCGGTCGTCGGCGATCAGCGGGGCCCCGTCACGGGCGCGGCGCGCGACGGCGACGGCTTCGTGCTGCAGCGGCGTGCGCGGCTGCGCCTCGCCGGCAACGAGCGCCTTCCAGTGCGCACGCAGCGCCCGGTTGGGGTCGTGGAAGAGCACCGCCCACGGCCCCGCCGGCCCGACGTCGGGGGTGCTCCACAGCAACCGGCTGCCGGGGCGCATGAGCTCGCCGAGGCCGTCGACGACGCGGCCGAAGGCCCGCGGCCTGATGAGGTGGAAGACCATGCTCGAGAGGATCACGTCCATCTTCAGCCCGCCGGTGACCTCGCCGAGCGGGCGGAAGCGGCCGTCGGCGCCGATCATCGAGTGAAAGCGCGTCCACGAGCAGCCCGAGAGGATCTCGTAGCCCTTGGCGAACCAGCTGCCCGGGATGTCGACGAGATGCACCTCGAGCGCGACGCCGGCGCGCTGCAGGCGCTCGTCGAAGCCGCGCTCGCGGATGGCCTTCAGCAGCTCGGTCGCCGCCAGGCCGGTGCCGGTGCCGTAGTCGAGCACGCGCATCACGTCGCCGCGCGAGCGGGCCGGCAGCAGCGCCTCGAGCTCCTCCATCGCCTGCGTGACGATGCGGCTCGTCGGCGCCGCCGACCAGCCGCGCGGGTGGCGCAGGTCGCCGTCGTCGTAGAGCAGCCGGTGCAGCCCGACGCCGTCGCGCAGGTCGGCGCCCGGCTCGGGCTGCCAGGTGTCGTGACTGCGCTCGCCCCCGCCCGCGCCCGGCAGCTGCACCCTGCTGGCGCCGTCACGCAGGTGGTTGACGCTCACGGCCACGAAGGGCCGCCGCGTCGGATAGCGCCGCTCGCCTGTCGCCGCCTGGACGAGACCCGCGCGGCGCAGGGCGGCGATGAACGCCCGCCGCTCGACCGGGTACTGGCGCGAGTAGCCGTTGTAGGCGTCGAAGGCGAGGCTGTGCAGCGTCCCCTGGTGGCGGGCGGTGACGAGCGGCCCGTGGCTGTGGGCCTCCAGCACGACGAGCCCGTGGCGCGCGACGTGCGGCGCCCAGCGGGCGAAGTGCATGGCCAGGCCGGCCTCGACGTCGGCGGGGTCCAGCGCGCGGCCGGTGTCGTCGAGATAGGCGCCGCTGGACATCGCCGGCTGCGCCGCCAGCCCCGTGACGGGGCTGCAGGGGTGGTCGTGATCGGCGAACGCGTGGACGTGCAGGCCGTCCGCGAGTGCGAGGTCGTGGGCGGCGAGCTCGTCGCGCAGCGCATCGGGGTCGCCGGTCTCGCCGCGCACGACGAGCGCGTCGGCCCCGGCGGCCGCGAGCGTCAGGCGGGCGCGGTCGGCGGCCGCCTCGTCGACGTCGGCGCCGACCATGAGCAGCGGGTGCTCGGCGAGGTGACGGCCGCGCAGGGTGTTGTCGCGCACGAAGGCGTGGATGTGCGCCAGCCAGGCGCCGTCGCCGCAGTCGGCGTCCAGCACGAAGGCGGGCTGCCCGGCGAGCGGCTCGCGGTCGAAGACCGTCGCCAGCAGCGGGTCGGCGTCGGCGAAGTAGCGCGCGTGCGCGACCGTGCTCGCACGGATGCTGAGCTCGCGCTGGACGTGCCAGCGGCGCCCCGTGCCGGGCTCGGCGGCCGTCGACTCCAGGGTGCCGCCGTAGAGCTCGGGCAGGCGCGCGAGCGTCGGCAGATACGAGGCGGCCAGGCCGAGCTGGGCGACGAAGTCCAGCAGGCAGGCGCCCTCCGGCGTCCACGAGCCGTCCTCGGCCAGCCAGCCCATGAGCGTCAGCAGCCGGCCGAGCAGGACGCCGTGCTCGCCCTCGGGCAGCGACGGGCCGGCGCCGCGCAGGCTATCGTCGCACTCCTGCCAGAGCAGCGCCGGGGAGGCGAGCGCGCCGTCGAGGTGGGCCACGACGAGGTCCTCCGCGTGATCGAGGCCGTCGATCGCCCAGCGGCCGGCCGCCGTCTCGACGAGTCCTGCGAGGCGGGTGAGGCGGGCGTCGTCCCACGGCTGCGACCAGCCCTCCGGGCCGCTGCCGGAGAACGTGGCGAGGAAGGCGCCGAGCGCGAGGTGGCTGTCGCGATGCGCCATCGCCGCGCGCCCGGCCGGCGTCCAGTGCAGCGTGACGGCGGCCGGCGTCATCCCCGGCGCGGGCACGATCCAGCCCGCCTGCGCGAGCGAGCGCAGCCCGACGCGCAGGTGCGCGAAGCCGGTCTCGGTGAGGCCCGGGCGCAGCTCGGCGATCGTCACCTCGCGCGCGAGCGAGGGCTCGAGCAGGTCGATCGCCTGCATGGCGCGCAGCGTCGAGCACAGGACCATGCCGTCCTGAAAGAGGAAGCTCAGCCGCCGCAGCGCGTCCCTACCGGTGCCCTGCTGCGTGATCGTCACCCCCACATCCTGCACGAACCTTCGGCGGACGGCCCGGGCGAATCGTCTAGTCGGGCGCGGCGTCGCGGTCGGCGGCGCCGAGCACCTTGCCGAGCGGCCGCACGGCGCGCAGGGGAGAGCCCGCGTACAGAAAGCCGCCGGCGTACTCGCCCGCGCGCACGAGCGAGCCCGCGGCGAGCATGCCGTTGGGACCCATGGTCACGCCGCGCAGAACGAGCGAGTTCGCACCGAGGAACGTGTTCGTCCCGATGACGACGGGCGTGACCGCGATCGCCTGGTCGGGCGCCTTGACGTCGCTGCCGTCGTGGCGGTGGTCGGAGTCGAAGATGCTCACGCGCTCGCCGACGGCGACCCTGTCGTCGAGCTGGACGCGCCGCACGGCGTGGAAGGCGACCTGCTGGCCGATCTCGACGTCGCTGCCGATCAGGATCGCTCCGTCCTTGCTGGCGTCGAGGAAGCAGTAGTCGCGGATCGTCGTGTGCGAGCCGACGCTGACCGTGCCGCCGTGCAACTGCACCCGCGTGCCGGCCCGGAACGTCGCGCCGTCGCCCATTGCGAACAGGTTGTCGGTCCCCGCCCAGACGTCGAGGATCAGCCCGCGCCCGAGGCGCACGTGCTCGCCGAAGCTCAGCGTCAGCGTCCCGGCGCGGCCGCCGTACGGATGGACCTCGATGCGCGGCAGCTCGTAGAAGTGCGCGCCATGCGGCGCCTGCAGCACGAGCCGCCCGCCGGCCCGCCGCAGCGCGGCGTCCAGGCGCCGCGCCCACAGCACGAAGCGCGCGCGCTCGGCCCCCAGGCGCGCCGCGCGGGCGGCCGATCTGGCCTGGCCGAGCATCAGGCGGGCGTCGTCGCGGGCTGCGGGTCGCGGTCGGGGTCGGGGTCGGCGGCCGGGTCGGCGACCTCGTGCGCGACGCTCTTGGCCGGGCGCAGCCCGGGCGCCCAGGGCAGGCGGCGCTCGAGGAAGGGGCGCTCGTAGTACTTCCACGACAGCGCCGACAGCAGGAGCGTCACCGGGAAGCCGATGCCGAACATCGCGGCGATCAGCGGCACCGTGCCGGCGTCCGCGCCGACGAGGTTGATGACCTCGAAGATGATCCACACGTGCAGCAGGTAGAACGCGTAGGAGCGCTCGCCCATCCAGTTCGTCCACCGGTTGTCCGCCCAGCGCGGCACCCTCCCCGTGCCGATCTGCAGCGCGATCAGCGCCGACAGCAGCGCCATCCCGAACAGCGCCGACATGAGCGAGCGGCGCCCGAGGGCGTGGTGGATCTGCGTCGTCTGGACGTTGAAGTCCCAGTAGCAGTAGAGGACGTAGGCGAGGAAGGCGACCCCCACGGCCGCCCAGGCGAAGCGGCGCGCGCGCCGGGGTCTGTCGCGGAACGCCCGCACCGCCCAGGGCTCGACGATCGCCAGGGCGACGCCCGGCAGGAAGGCGTAGATGATGAGCGGCGGGCTGGCGAGCGTGGCGAGCGTGTTGTCGTTGTGCTGGCGCAGGTAGATGCTCAACAGGGCGAGCGCGCCGACGAAGATCAGCGCGGCACGCGCCCGCGTCTGCGGCGTGCGCAGGCGCGCGCCGAGGCGGTAGGCGATCGCCGCTGCGATCGGGATCGCCGCGTAATAGGCGACCTCGACGTCCAGCGACCAGGCCTGGCCGATCGGCAGCGTCGCCGAGCCCGTCGTGTAGCTCTGCGTGAAGGTGAAGACCGACACGAGCTGCCACCAGGCCGAGGCGGGTGCCGTGCCGGTGGGATTGTCCGGCGTCGGGCTGATCGCGCCGTCGAGGCCGAAGCGCAGCAGCACGAGCGCCGCGACGAGATAGAAGGCCGGCACGATCCGCAGCACCCGGTTGCGGGCGAAGCGGCGCGCGGACGGGCGCTTGGTTCCCAGCACGAACGAGCGCAGAAACGGCCGGGCGATGAGGTAGCCCGACAGGACGAAGAACGTCGCCAGCGCGAGATCCAGTCGCCCGACGACCTGCTTGAACCAGTGGTAGTTCTCCAGGCCGCTGCCGGGATCGGCGTTGACGGCGACGTGCGCGACGAAGACGAGCGTCATCGCGATGCCGCGGATGCCGTCGCCGCCGAGCAGGTTGCCGATCAGCCCGTCGCCCAGCGCGCGCTCCTGCGCAGGCCCGTCCGTGGTCGCCGCCGTGCTCATCTGCAGCAAGCGTGCCAGACGAGCCGCGCGGTAGCCTCCGCACCGCGCTCGCGCACCCGCCCGCCTAGCTCAACTGGCAGAGCACTTCACTTGTAATGAAGAGGTTTTCGGTTCGAGTCCGAAGGCGGGCTTGACCGGCGGGGCCCCAGCGTAGAGTCCGTCCGGCGATGAGCACGGGCCTGGACCTTCCGATGGCGCCGGCGGCGCTCGATCGTCCGCCACCGCCGGAGCACAGCGCCGACTGGCTGCGAGCGGCGCGCATGGCGCTCGTGCTCTCCTGGGCGAGCCTCTTCTACATGGCCGTCGAGGGCGGCGTCGGCGTCTGGCAGGGCGTCACCGCGGGCTCGGTCGCGCTCGTCGGATGGGGTCTTGCGTCGTTCGTCGAGGGCGTCGCGTCGGTGGTGATCATCTGGCGCTTCACCGGCTCGCGGACCCTCTCGGACACCGCGGAGCAGCGCGCGCAGCGGCTCGTCGCGATCCAGTTCTTCATCCTCGCGCCCTACGTGCTCGTGGAGAGCGGCCGGGCGCTGATCGAGGGCGATCGCGCCGGAGTGACGATCGTGGGAATGGCCCTCACCGCGTCCAGCGTCGCGCTGATGCCGATGCTGGGCCGCGCGAAGCATCGTCTCGCCGAGCGTCTGGACTCCTCGGCCACCGCCGGAGAGGGCACCCAGAACATCCTGTGCGCGATGCAGGCCGGCGCGGTTCTCGTGGGCCTCGCCGCCAACGCCGCCGCCGGGGCCTGGTGGCTGGACCCCCTGATCGGTGTGTTCATCGCGTTCGTGGCCGTCAAGGAGGGCCGCGAGGCGTGGCGCGGCGAGTCGTGCGACTGCTGCTGAGCCGTCACGGCGAATTGGTGGTTTGGGACCGGGCGCCCAGGGTCAAACCGGGCGCCAGGGTTCGGCCGTCAGGGGCTCTCCGGTCGCCCGGGGGCCGGGCTCTCGGAGGGCGTTGAGACGGAGCGGAGTCCGCAGGGCATCGCATCGGCTCCGCGCCCGTCTGCGCGCGCCCGTGAACCGCGGCCTCGGCGAAGGCGTAGGAACGGGCATGCAACGACTCCTCGACGATCGCCGCGTCCTGCTCCCGGTCCTCCTGACGGCGGTGGCGATCGCACTCGGCTCGGTGCTCATCGTCGCGCTCGGCGCGAGCGCGTCCAACGGGCCCTCCTCCGCCTCGTCCGCCGCCGCCTCCGCACCGCCCGGCCACGGCAGGGCCCTCACGATCGACATCACGAACTTCAAGTACAGGCCGGCCGCCGTCACCGTACGCGCGGGCAGCCGGGTCTCGTGGGTCAACAACGACGCGGCCCCGCACACTGCGACCGCGAGCGGCGCCTTCGACACCGGCACGCTGAAGAAGGGCGAGCGCAGGACGCTCACCCTCGCGAAGGCCGGGACCTACGCCTACATCTGCCAGTTCCACCCGTTCATGAAGGCCACGGTGACCGTCCGATGAGCCGCGACCGGGCCTGGACGCGCTCGGACGCCCTGCGCCTGCTCGCCGTGGCGCTGGTGCTGGTCGAGGGCGCGATCCATCTGCAGCAGTACGTGGGCCCGCTGAACGCGGTGCCGACGATCGGCACCCTGTTCGTGCTCAACGCGTTCAGCGCGGCGGCGATCGCGCTGGTGCTGGCGGGCTCGCGCGGCCTCGTGGCGATGCTGGCCGCGCTCGCCGGCCTCGGCATGACGCTCACGGCGCTGGTGTCCCTGGCGATCACCCGGGCGGGCACCCTGTTCGACTACTCCGAGCCGACGCTGCGCGCGGCCGTCGGCTGGGCCGCAGTCGTCGAGCTTGCCGCGGTGCTCGCGCTGTCGGCCTTCCTGCTCACCTGCCGCCGGGCGACCGCTGCGGTCCGCACCGACTGGACCCAGCTCGCCTGAGCGCGGCGCCCGCGGGGCGCGCGCGGTTCAGCGCGCCGGAGGCTGCCGGCCGGCGGGCGGCCCGTGGGGCAGCGGCTGGTCGAGCGCCGTCAGCACCCGCCACGCGGGGATCCCGAGTTGCTCGGCTCGCGCGACGATCGCCGCGACGTCGGCATCGGGCTCGCGCGGCCACGGCGGCTGCCGGATCTCCACGCTCATGGTGCTGCCCCCTCCGTCTTCCCGGGCGCGCGCTCGGCCGTTCCGACCTCGCGACGATCCCGACGGTGAGATCCCACTGTCTGCACACGGTGATCCGAAAGTCAAGGCGCGCGAAGCGCCGCCCCTCGTCAGCCGTCGGCGTCGGCCTCGCGCATGATCCCCGCGTGCTCCAGGTGCCCGTGCCCGTTGCTGGAGATCATCTGCTCGTAGGGCGCCGGCTCGGGGTCCTCCGGTGCGTTCAGGCGCCGTTCGAGCTCACCGAGGACGACGCCGAAGAGCAGGTGGCGCCAGGTCGCCTGCGCGAACGCGCGCCAGCTCGCCGACAGCGCGGGCATCTCCTCGCGCGCGGGATGCACGCGGTCGACGGCGATCGTCAGCGGCCAGGTCGCGAGATGCTCGGCGAGCGCGACGATCGGCCCGCGGCTCCAGGACGGCAGCGGCAGCCGCGGCGCGATGCCCGCGTAGGCGGCCCCGAGCAGCGCGCCGTTGCCGAGGTGCAGCGCCATGCCGACGACCGGCCAGGCCGGCCCGCGCGTGATCGCCTTGCCCAGCAGCTCCG
>JAXDFS010000174.1:0-7135 GCA_034665465.1 Solirubrobacteraceae bacterium | reverse complement strand
CCCGCAGTCGCGGGGCTTTTCTATGGGCGGCTCGCTCGTGCGGCGCGACCGCCCGTCGGTCCTGAGACGGCCTCGACCGCCCGCGTCCTCAGGCGGCCGCGAGCGCACGCCCCCTCAGGCGACCGCTCCCGCCCACCGTCTCAGGCGCCGCCGCCGCCCCCATCGCCGCCCCCCAAGTCGGCGAGGGCGGACTCGAGCGAGTCGTGCAACGGGGCCGCTCGCGCGAACTCGACGAGCTGCAGCGTGCGTAGGACGATGCTCCCGCCGGGCGTCACGATGAGAACGCGCTGGCGGCGCTCGCGCAGGCGGCTCGTGAGTGCGAAGAGCTTGCGGATCGCGGTGGAGTCCAGGAACCCCACGCCGGTGAGGTCGAGCACGGCGCCGTGGACCTCGGAGGGAACCGAAGCCTCGATCTCGGCGGCGATCGCAGCCGCGTTGAACACGTCGATCTCGCCGACGACGCTCACCACGATGTTGTCGCCGCGCCGCTCGGACTCCATCGTGGCCGGCGCGGTCATGCGCTCACCGACTCGGTGAGCCGCCGGCGCAGCCGGATGACGGTGCCCTCCGGGCTCGTCTCGAGCTGGACGTCGTCCATGAGTGCGTCGATGAGATCCAGTCCGCGACCCTGATCGCTCGGCGGGCGCTGGTCGCGCCAGTGGCCGCGGTCGCGGACGGTGATGTCGACCTCGCCGTCGTTGAGCACCGCCTCGAAGGAAATCGTCTCGTCGGGGCCCGCGCCCGCGTGCTCGATCGCGTTCGTGCACGCCTCGCTGCACGCCATGACGATCGCGTGCACATCGACGTCGGCGGCCTGCGCCTGCGCCAGCCAGCGGCGCAGGAGCGCGCGCAGCGAACGCAGGGCACCCGGCTCGCTGGGCATGTCGAGCGCCAGCCGCACGCCGAGCGGGACATGCGACAGCACCAGCAGCGCGATGTCGTCGCTCGTGGCGCCCGTCGGCGCCGCCGCCGCCAGCAGCCGGTCGCAGAGCGCATCGGGATCCAGCGGGCCCTGTGCCGCGGTGACCAACAGCAGGTCCATCCCGTCGTCGAGGTGCTCGCCGCGGCGCTCGATGAGCCCGTCGGTGTAGAGCACGAGCGCGCCGCCGGGCTCGATCACGGTCGTGGCGACCGCGTAGCCGGGGAATGGCAGCACCCCGAGCGGCACCGAGCGCCCGCCCTCCAGCAGGCTCGCGTCGCCCTCCGCCGACAGCAGCAGTGGCGACGGGTGCCCGGCGTTGACCCACGTCAGCTCCCCGCCCACGGGGTCGAAGACCGCCAGCACGAGCGTCGCCATGTGCTCGCGGCCCGGATCCGCGAGGACGAACTCGTTCAGGCGCTCGGCGATCTCCGCGGGCCCATGGCCTTCCAGCGCGTACGCGCGGATCGCGTTGCGCAGGGCGCCGAGGGTCGACGCCGCCGCCAGGCCCTTGCCCGAGACGTCGCCGAGGACGAGCAGCGCGCGACCGCCGGTCAGTGCGATCGCGTCGTACCAGTCGCCGCCGACCTCGGCCTCCGAGGCCGCCGGCAGGTAGCGGGCGCCGAGCTCGACGCCGGGCAGCGACGGCAGCGTCTGCGGCAGCAGGCTGCGCTGCAGCGTCTCGGCGATCCGGTGCTCGCGCCCGAAGGCCCGCGCGTGGTCGACCGCGAGGGCGACGCGGTCGGCCGTGAGACGCAGCAGGTCGACGTCCTCGGGCCCGAGGCGGCGCGGCCTGCGGGTGCCGATCTCGATGACGCCGATGATCTCGTCGTGGGCGATGAGCGGCACGCCGACCATCGACGCGATGCCGGCTTCGAGGATCGAGGGGTCGGCAAGCTGGTCGGGCGACGGGTCCTCCACCAGCACCGGCGCGCGCGAGGCCAGCACGCGCCCCGCGATGCCGGCGTCGGCCGGGATGTGGTGCGGCCGGTCCTCGTCGGCGACCGGGTCGGAGGTGACGATCGACAGGCTCCCGTCGTCCTGCAGGAGCAGCAGCGCCGCCGCCTCGGCATCCATGACCTCGCGGGTGCGGGCGAGGATCGCCGGCAGCAGCGTGTCGAGATCGCGGTGCGTGAGCGCCGCGTCGGCGACGGCCTGCAGGCGCCCGATCGTCGCCGTCGCACGCTCCGCCTCGGCCCGCTCGGCCTCCGCGACCACGCGCCGCTCGCGCTCCGCCTCGTCGCGCAGGCGGTCGCCGATGTCCGTCAGGCGGGCGTTGAACATCCACTCGCCGTCGCGCTCGACGACCCAGATCATCGTCTCGCCACGCAGCCGGGTGCCGTCCGGACGGTCGATCGTCACGCGCAGCGCGAGGTGGCGCAGGCCCTCCTCGCCCGAGCCGTCCAGCAGCGCGCGCCGGCGCTCGTCGAACTTCGCGTGCACCTCCGGCGGGATGCCGAGGTCCTGGAAGGGCCGGCCGAGCGCCTCCGCCCGCGAACGCCCGAGCAGGCGCTCGGCGGCCGCGTTGACGTCCAGCACCCGCCCCTCGGCATCCGTCGAGATGAAGCCGTCGCGGGCGCTGTCGACGATCAGCCGGGTGCGCCGCTCGCTGCTGCGCAGCGCCCGCTCCTGGCGCGCGCTGCGCTCGATGCCGGTCCGCACGAAGCCCATCAGGCGCGAGATCAGCAGCCCGACCACGAGCGGCGTGCCGAGCACGAGCACGAGCCGGATCGTCGTGTCCATCGTGTCGTCGATGTAGAGGACGGTGGCGTAGGCGACGCCGATGAAGGCGAGCTGCGCGATCGCCCGGCCGGTCGAGAAGAAGAAGAACGCGTACAGCGCGGGCCACATGTAGATCAGCGGATACAGGCCCGTCTGATGCGTGTAGTGGATGACGAGGCTGAGGATGACCGTCACGAGCGCCAGCGCGGCATGCAGCAGCCGGTCGCCGATCCGGCTCGGCCAGCGCAGGAGCGCGAGCGCCAGCGCGAGCGAGCAGGCGGCGGTGGCGAGCACCAGCGCGGGGTTCGTGTCCTGGCCCTGCGGCAGCGCGATCGTCAGCACGCTCACGAGCGCTCCGGCGGCAAACAGGAAGGCCAGCGAGCGGGCTTTCGTCCGGCTGTCGAACATCGAGGGGCCGCGCATCGCGATGCCAGAGCTTACGAGCGTGCCCGACGACAATCCAGCGCTTGCGTATGGGGGTCATCGTTGCGAACATGTGTTCGTAGATGATCGTATGCGTCCTGCTGGACAGATTCGAGCTCGCCGTCGCCGCGGGCAGCCGCGCGGGCCTGTTGAAGGAGCCCGCCGCGCTGGCCCCCGAGCCTGGTCGCGAGCTCTTCGTCGGCGAGGCCTCGCGAGCGGCCGAGGCGTTCGGGATCCATGCCGGGATGCGCATGGGCGAGGCGCTCGCGCGCTGTCCGGGACTGGCGCTCGTGCCGCCCGACCCGATGGGCGTCGCCGAGGCCTGGGAGCGCGCGCTGGCGCGCCTGGAGGGGCTCGGCGCGGCGGTCGAGTCGCTGCGCCCGGGCGAGGCCTGCTTCGATGCCGGCGGGCTGCAGCGGCTGCACTCGGGCCAGATCGTCCGGATGCTCGCCGAGGGCCATCTCGCCGCGCAGGGATCCGACGAGCGCCTGCGCCGCGTGCTCGCAGGCGCGCGGGTCGGGCAGGGGCCGACGCGCTTCTGCGCGATGGTCGCCGCCCACGGCGCCCGCGTCCGGCGCCCGGGGCGCATCGCCGGCGCGGGCGAGCTGGCCGCTCGTCCCGTCGAGCTCCTGCGCCGCCGCGCCGAGACCGCTGCGCTCGTCGAGCCGCTCGAGCGCCTCGGGATAACGACCCTCGGCGCGCTCGCCGCGCTGTCGCGGGCCGCGGTCTCCGATCGCTTCGGGCGCCCCGGCCTGCTCGCCCACGACCTCGCCTGCGGGCGCGACACGCCGCTGCGCCCGCGCCGCCCCGGCGAGCTGCTGCGCGAGACCCTGGAGCTGCCCGAGGCCGGCTCGGGCGAGCAGCTCGGCCGCGCGCTGGGGCTGCTCATCGACCGCCTGCTCGCGCGCAGCGAGCGGCGCGGGCGCACGCTGCGCGCGGTCGTCCTGTCGGCGCGGCTCGTCGAGGGCGGCACGTGGCGCGAGCGCGTCGTCTTCCGCGAGGCGCTCGCCGACCCCGAGCGGATGCGCCTGGCGCTCGGCGGGCGCCTCGCGCTGCTGCCCGCGCCGGCCGAGACGCTGCTGCTCACGGTCGAGGGCTTCGGCCCGCCCGCCCCCGAGGTGCGGGCGTTGTTCGACGACGGCGCCGCGGCCCGTGACGAGCGGCTGCGCGAGGCCGTGCGCCAGGCCCGCGCCGCCGCCGGGCCCGACGCGGCGCTGCGCGTCCTGGAGATCGACCCGGGATCGCGCGTGCCCGAGCGGCGTGTCGTGCTGACCCCGATGGATCCGTGAGGGCCGGCCGGTGAGCCCCGGCCCGCGCCGGGTGGGCGAGCCGCGGCCGGTGGCCGTCCGCGCGGACGCCGGCGGCATGCCGCTGGCGGTCGCCGGGCGGACGGTCGAGGCCGTGCGCGAGTCCTGGCTCGTCGAGGACCGCTGGTGGACCGACCAGCCGCTGCGGCGGCGCTACTGGGAGGTCGTCACGACCTGCGGGCGCAACGTCGTGGTCTTCCGCGAGCTGGGGGAGGGGCGGTGGTACAGCCAGCGCTGACACGCGATCGCGTCTGGATCGTCGCATCCGCGTGCTGTTCTGGCACACGATCTGCGCCAGCCTCGGGGCATGCGACATCTGCGTGCCGAGCGCGGCCAGGCGACCGTCGACTACGTCGCGCTCCTCGCGTTGCTCGCGGTGCTCTTGGCGGCCGCGGCGGCGGGCACCGCGATCGGCGCGCCGGGCGTGGCGAACGCCGTCCTGGGCCAGTTGCGCCGCGCGCTGTGCCTCGTGAGCGGGGGCCCGTGCCCGCTGGCGGCGAGCGACCCGTGCACCGTCGCGAGCAGGCGCGACGCCCGCCACGTCGCGGTGGACCTCGGGATCGTCCGGCTCGACGAGACCCGGGTCGTGCTGCGCGAGCGCCTGTCGGACGGGACGATCCGGCTGACCGTCTCCTGGCGTGACGGAGCCGGCGTCGAGGCCGCCGCCGGCGGTGAGGCGAAGGTCGATGTGCGCGGGCACGAGATCGGCTTCGATCGCGAGGCGCGCGCCGGCGCGCCGGGCGTGCTCGGGCACGGCGAGGTCTACTACGCGCGGGGCGAGCGCGCTGCCGACGCGCTGCTGCGCGAGCTGCGCCGGGCGCCCGCGGGCAGCGACCGGCCGCGGGCCAGCGAGGTCTTCACGGAGGGCGGCGTGCGCGGG
The DNA here is from genome assembly GCA_034665465.1 of Solirubrobacteraceae bacterium. Classification (GTDB taxonomy): domain Bacteria; phylum Actinomycetota; class Thermoleophilia; order Solirubrobacterales; family Solirubrobacteraceae; genus CADCVQ01. The sequence continues at coordinate 1,884 of JAXDFS010000174.1, read as the reverse complement.
CTCGCGCGCGTCGACGCGGGGGCCTCGCATGCGCTGGGCGGGCGGCTCGGAGGGCTCGCGGAGGCGACGCTCGGGGTGCGCCACGATCGCCGCAGCGGCGAGCTGACGGTCGCGCTGACGGCCGGCGGGGGCGCATCCGGGCTGGTCTCGATCGCGGTGGGCGGCGAGGCGGGCGACCTGGACGGGGACGCCGTGCTCGGGCTGACGCTCGACCGCGGCCACCGTCCCGTGGCGCTGACGGTGTCGGCGGCGGGCACCGTGGCGGCGGGCGCAACGATGCCGAGCGGGATCGCGCAGGCGCTCGAGCGGGCCGCCGACCCTGTGAAGCAGGGGAGCGCCGGCGGGCGCCGGTGGGAGTTCGGCGCGCGGGCGGACCTCACCGATCCCGGCATCGCGCGGGCCTGGAAGGCGTTTCGCCGCTCGCCCGCGAGCCCGGTGGCGATCCGCGCGCTGGGCGAGCAGCTGCGCGACCACGCGCGCCTGGACGTGCGCAGCTATCGCCTCGACAACTCGTCCAGCCGCGTCGGGGCGGAGATCGCGCTCGGACTCAAGCTCGGGGGCGAGTACGAGCACGCGATCGACAGGTCCCGGCTGCTGGCGGCGGCGACGCGGCCGCCGTTCGGGCTGTGGGAGGCGCGGCTGGACTGCCTGGCGTGACGGCTCCGACCGCGCCCCATGAGAACATGTGTTCGTATGGTTCCGTACGTCGAGCTGCACTGCCACTCCGCCTACTCCTTCCTCGATGGCGCCTCCCAGCCCGAGGAGCTCGTGGCGGCTGCGGTGGCGCGCGGGCACGAAGCGCTGGCGCTGACCGACCACGACTCGCTCTCGGGCTCGATGGAGTTCGCCCAGGCGGCCAAGGCGCTCGGGCTGCGGGCGATCCACGGCGCGGAGGTGACGCTGTCCGACGGCCGCCACCTGACGCTGCTCGTGCGCGACGCGACCGGCTGGCGCAACCTCTGCCGGCTGCTGACGCTTGCGCACGCCCACACCCGCGACGGCCCCCAGCGCGATCGCACCGAGCCCGCAGTGGGCCTTGCCGACGTCGAGGCTCACCACGAGGGCCTCGTCTGCCTCAGCGGCTGCGCGCGCAGCGGCGTGCGCGACGAGCCGACGATGCGCCGCCTGCTGGCCGCCTTCGGCCGCGACGCCTTCCGCGTCGAGCTGCAGCGCCCGCTCGCGCGCCACGACCGCGCGCTGAACCGCGGGCTGGCGGGGCTCGCCGGGCGGCTGGGGGTCGCGGCCGTCGCCACCGGCAACGTCCACGCGCACACGCCCGAGCGCGCGCGCCTGCAGGATGCGTTCGTCGCGATCCGCGAGCACACGACGCTGGACGCATCCGAGCCGCTGCGGCGCGGCAACCACGCGCACGTCCTCACGACGCCGCAGGCGATGGCCGCCCGCTTCGCCGACCATGCCGAGGCGGTCGCCGAATCGGCGCGGCTCGCCGAGACGCTGACCTTCGACCTCACGAGCGACCTCGGCTACCGCTACCCCGGGGCCGAGGACGCGACCGCCAACCGCGCGCTCGCCGAGGTCTGCGGGGCGCGCTTCGAGGAGCGCTATCCGCCGGGAAGCGTCCATCGGGCCGAGGCAGAGGTGCGCCTGGAGGAGGAGCTGCGGGTCATCGACGAGCTGGGCCTGGCCGGCTTCTTCCTCCTGCACCGCGACCTGCTCGAGCTCGCGCGCGAGATCGCCGTCGAGGTGCGCGGGCCCGGAAGCGCACGCGCACTGCTGCCGCCCGGGCGCGGGCGCGGCTCGAGCGTCTCCTCGATCGTCTGCCATCTCACCGGCCTCAGCCACGTCGACCCGATCTCCAACAAGCTCCTGCTCGGGCGCTTCCTCAACGAGGAGCTCACCGCGCTGCCCGACATCGACCTCGAC
>JAXDFS010000173.1:0-4970 GCA_034665465.1 Solirubrobacteraceae bacterium | reverse complement strand
CGATCTCGATGTCGCTCTGCTGCCAGAAGAAGTCCAGGCGCTCGTGCTGGACCTCGGCGATGCGCTCGAAGCCGTCGCCGGCGGCGCGGTCCAGCGTGCGGTTCACGCGGCGCACGAGGTCGCCGGCGGGCGCGCTCTCGGCGTGGTGGTAGCCCAGCAGCTTCGTGACGCGCGCAGGCACGCCCGGCTCGGCATCCAGGAAGAAGACGACTCGGCCCTCGTCGGCCTCGACGCTGGACTCGATGCTGTGGCGCAGCTCGGTGTCGATCGAGTGCTCCATGCCGCACGCCAGGCCCATGCCGCTGGAGCGCGTGCGCAGCTGCAGCACGACGCGCGTGCCGTCGCAGTGGCGGCCGACCGGCTCCAGCGCGGACTCGTCCATGCGCACGCCGACGCGCGGGTCGTCGTGGCCCTTCGGTCGCGGCAGGTGGGTGACGAGCTCGGACGCGATCGCCAGCTCGGCCATGCCCGACTCGAGCGTGACCTCGTAGGAGATCGCCGCGAGGTGGCGCCAGTGCAGCGAGACCAGGCGCTGGGAGCGCAGCGCGACGATCGCGCCGCGAGCGGTGCGGAAGCGCACGCTGCGCTCGAGCATGCCGGTGCTCATGTCGAGCACGCGCTCGTAGTCGAGGACCTTGGACTCGCTGAGGATGAGCGGCTCCTCGTCGACGTACAGGCGCATGACCGTCCCGTCGGGGGCGCTGACGATCGTCTGGCCGGTCGTCGCGAAGCCGAATGCCGACTCGCCGTAGGGGATCGGCCAGGTCTCGTGGAAGCCGTTGAGGAAGACGCCCGGGTCGTTGGAGGGCAGGCCCTCCTCGTGCGTGCCGCGCAGCCCCATGTAGCCGTTGGCGACCGAGAACAGCGTCTCGGCCTCGGTCGGGCTCTCCAGCGAGAAGCGCCGCGAGACCAGCCGCCACGGATCGATCGGCATCGCCGCCCGCAGCGCAGGCGAGTCACGGCCCTCGCGGATGCGCGTCAGGGCGGCGAGGCGTGAGTCGCGAAGGCTCATGTCCGCGCCAGCTTAGACGCCATTCACCGAAGTTCGCGGGGCGATCGGCAGAGATTCGATGAATCGCGTCTCATGCCGGCGATCGGCGCGGCTGCGATCATGCGCGGCGAATGCCGGGCTCGCTTCGCCACCTGCGCCACGAGCTCACCGGGCGCCTGCGCAACGCGGGCACGCACGCCATCACCGGGATGCCCGAGGAGCGCCGTGCCGAGCTCGCCGAGCGGGTCCGCTCCGGGCGCGCGTCGCGTGCGCTGCTGCGGCGGGCGGCGAGCTGGTACGGCCGTGCCCCGGTCCCGATCGCGGGCGGCCTCGCGCACCTGCTGTACGTCTCGACGGCGGACCTGCCGCTCGATCACGCGCACGCCGGGCTGATCGTGCGCGGGACGCTGGAGCCGCCGGTGCAGGAAGCGCTGCGCCGGCTGCTGGGCCCCGGCGACGTCTTCTACGACGTCGGCGCCAACGTCGGCTTCTTCACGATCCTCGGCGCGCGGCTCGTGGGCCCCGGCGGCCATGTCGTGGCGTTCGAGCCCGTGCCCGCCTGCGCCCGGGCGGTCGCGCGCAACATCGCCCTGAACGACTTCGCCAACGCCGAGATCCGCGAGGAGGCGGTCGGCGCCGCGAGCGGCCGGGCGAAGCTGCTGGTCGTCGGCGAGGCGAGCTGGTCGCACCTGGCCTCGACCGGCCGCCACGCCGACGTCCGCGACGAGATCGACGTCGCGGTCGTCTCGATCGACGAGCTCGTGCACGCGGGCGCGATCCCGCCGCCCGACGTCCTGAAGATCGACACCGAGGGCGCCGAGCTGCAGGCGCTCGCGGGGATGCGCGACACGATCGAGCACCATCGCCCGGCGATCGTCTGCGAGCTGCACGACACCAACGCGCAGTTCGCCGAGCTCATGGACGAGCTCGGCTACACGCTGACGAACCTCGAGGGACCGGCGCCGATCGTCTCCGCAGGGCCGGTGCACGCGCTCGCGCAGCCGCGCGAGTGGTGAGCCCGCCCTAGGCCGCCCGGCGCGGCGCGCTCGCCGCGAGCGATTCGATCGCCGCGCGCAGCGTGCGGGCCGTCGGCTCGGGCGCGTACGCGGCGACCCGGCCGGCGGCGCGCTCGCGCAGGGCGGCGCGCAGCTCGGCGTCGCCGACCGCGAGCGCAAGCAGCTCGGCGACGACGCCCTCGCCGTCGTCGGCGCCCAGCAGCAGCGCGGCGTCGCCGACGACCTCGGGGACGCCGCCGACCGGCCGCGCCACGATCGGGACGCCGAAGTGGCAGGCCTCCAGCAGCGGGATGCAGAAGCCCTCGTGCTCGGAGAGGCAGAGGAACGCGTGCGCCGAGCGCCAGCGGGCGGCGAGCTGCTCGGGCGTCAGGCCGGACTCGATCGTCACGCGCCCGGGCGACAGCTCGCCGGCGAGCGCGCGCATCGCGGCCTCGTAGCGGGCGTTGATCGGGGCGCCGACGAGCACGAGGCGCGCGTCGGGCGCGTGGCGGCGGCGGTAGAGCTCGAAGGCGCGGATGACCGCGTCCTGGCGCTTGTGCGGCGCGAGGCGCCCGACGAACAGGATGACCGGCGGGCCCGGCGGGTCGGGCTGGGCGGGTGGGAGCGGATCCCCCAGCGCCGCCGGGTCGAAGAGGATCGGGATGACGGTCTCCGAGCCGAGCTCGCGCGCGTTGTAGAGCGAGACGCCGGCGGCCACGTCGACGGCCGCCGCGAACTCCGGCAGCTGCTTGCGCCCCAGGGCGCAGACGACCGCGGCCTGCGGGTCGTGGTCCCAGAACCAGCGCGCGGGCGTGATGTTGTGCGAGATCAGCAGCTTGCGCTGGGGCAGCTCGAGCACGGCGCGCAGCTTCGGCGCGTAGGCGGAGTAGTGGATCAGCAGCACGTCGCGATCGCCCGGGGCGAGCGAGCGCAGCGGCGCGATCCGGTGGCCGATGCGCGGGTCGATCTCGGCGGCGACGTCGCGCCCGCCCCAGCCCCACGCCGCGAACAGCGCGCGGAAGGCGAGCGCCTGCGTCGTGACGGCGTCGTAGGGGCCGGCGCCGCTGAGGATCTGATGGACCTTCACCGGTGACTCACCGGTGGCTGTGCTTGTCGCGCTCCTCGAGGCGCGCGACGCGGTCCTCGAGCTCGGCGAGGCGGATGAGGACGTTGAGGTTGAAGCGCGTCTGCTGGGACTGCAGCTCGCGCAGGTACTGGCGCATGACGTGCACGAGCTGGCGCTTGGCCCAGGTGATCGGCGCGCCCAGGCGCCGCGTCGAGCGCATGAGGTCGGGGTCGGGCTCGATCGCCGCCCACTCCATGAGCTGCTCGATCGAGACGCGCTCGGTCGGCTCGATCGACATGCCGGGCGGCAGGGCGTCCTCGCGGGCGGCGGCTGCCGCGCGCGCGGCGGACAGCGCCTCCTCGGGCTTCACGGCCTCACCCGCTCGCCCGGAGGCTCGCTGGGCACGGGCGGCGCCGGCTCGGCCGTGCCCATGAGCCGGTGGTAGAAGGGCATGCCCTCGCCGACGGGCCCGTCGAAGACCTTTGCGCCGCCGTCGAGCACGACGACCCGCTCGCACGAGCGCTCGATCAGCGCGGCGTCGTGGGAGACGAGCACGAGCGTCGCGCCGCCCGCGATCTGCTCGGAGATGCGCGCCTCGCACTTGCGCTGGAAGGCCTCGTCGCCGACGGCGAGCACCTCGTCGATCAGCAGCACGTCGGCGTCGAGGTGCGCGGCGATCGCGAAGCCCAGGCGCAGGAACATGCCCGACGAGTAGGTCGCGACCGGCGCGTCGATGAAGTCGCCGAGCTCGGAGAACGCGACGATCGCCTCCATCCGCGCCTCGATCTGCTCCTTCGTCAGCCCGTGCAGGGCGCCGTTGAGGAAGATGTTCTCGCGCCCGGAGAAGTCGCGGCCGAAGCCCGCCCCGAGCTCGAGCTGGGCGACGATCTGCCCGCCGCAGGCGACACCCCCGGAGTTCAGCGGCACGATCCCCGACAGCACGCGCAGCGTCGAGGACTTGCCCGCGCCGTTGCGGCCGACGATGCCGACCGTCTCGCCCGGCTCGATGTGCAGCGACACGTCGCGCAGCGCCTGCACCGGCGCCGGGCCGCCGGCGCGCGTGCGGCCGATGAGCATCTCCTTCAGCGTGCGGCCGCGGTCGGCCTTGACGCTGAACGACCGCGACGCGTGCTCGAGGACGATCTCGCCGGGGCGCACGCCCTGGTCCAGTGCGGGGCGCCGGCGGCTCACACGACCACCGCCAGCTCGCCCTGCATGCGGCGAAACAGGGCCAGGCCGCCGCCGAGCACGAGCGCGGCCGCCGCCACGATGTAGGCCATCACCGCGACATCGGGCAGGACGCCGCCGTACACGACGTCGCGCACGGCGACGATGAACGGGGCGACCGGGTTGATCCACTCCAGCACGAAGACGAGGTTGGAGTGGTGGCTGAAGCGGTCCGCGGTCGTCGGGTCGAAGAAGATCGGCGAGAGGAAGAACCACGGCAGCAGCGCCGCCGAGAGGATCGGCGCGACGTCGCGGAAGTAGGCGTGCAGCACGCTGACCGCCAGCGCGAAGCCGAGCACGAACGCGAACAGGCAGACGAGCACGAGCGGCAGCGCGAGCAGCCCTGCGCCCGTGCCGCGGATGGCGACCGTGACGGGGATCAGCAGCGCGAGCAGCGCCAGGAACGTCACGAGCTGGACGGTCACGACCGACGCCGGGATCGTCTCGCGCGGGAAGCGCGCCTTGCGCACGAGCGCGCCGTGGTCCAGCAGCGACGGGGCGGAGCTGAGCACCGCCTGGCTGAAGAAGATCCAGACGACGAGCCCGACGAGCAGAAACAGCGGGTAGTGCTCGGGCTGGTCGGAGCCGGCGACCTTGAACAGCACGCCGAACATGAGGTAGTACGCGCCCATCAGGACGAGCGGGTTGATGAGGTACCACAGCACCCCGAGTGCCGAGCCCTTGTACTTCT
>JAXDFS010000172.1:0-7555 GCA_034665465.1 Solirubrobacteraceae bacterium | reverse complement strand
AGCACCACCGCCGCGAGGGCGACCGAAGCGCCGGCGGCGATGTCGAGCTCGGCGCTGACGGCCAGCCCGAGCGCTCCTGCGGCCGCCCCCAGCGAGGAGGCCAGGACCAGCTGGGAGGCGACGGTGCGACCCAGGCGCATGGCGGCCGACGCCGGTGCGACGAGCAGCGCGAAGACGAGCAGGTTGCCGAGCCCCTGGACGGCGGCGACGGTCGCGACCGCCAGCAGCGCCAGCAGGGCCAGCTCGACGCGCTGCGGGCGCACCCCCAGCGAGGGCGCGGCGGCCGGGTCGAAGACCGCGGCGCAGAGGCTGCGGTGGCCGAGCGCGAGCGCGACGGCGACAACCGCCGCGAGCGCGCCCGCGGCGACGAGGTCGGTCGTGCTCGCGCCGAGCAGGTCGCCGAACAGCAGCTCGCCCAGCCGGGCCGGGACGTCGGGCGCAAGCGCGAGCACGGCGCCCAGGCCGAAGGCCGTCGTCACGGTCACGCCGACGGCGATCTCCGAGCCCACCCGCGTGTCGCGCGCCGCGATCGCGACGAGCACCGCAGCGACCAGCACGCCGCCGCCCGCGCCCAGCAGCAGCGGCACGCCCGCCAGCGACGCGAGCACGAGCCCGGGCAGCATCGCGTGCGCGAGCGACTCGGCGGCATAGGCATGGCGCAGGTGCAGCAGCCAGACGCCGAGCGCCCCGCAGGCCGCCCCGAGCACGACGACCTCGACGAGCGCGCGCTGCAGCAGTCCGGAGTGCAGGATCTCCATCAGTGGTGGTGATGCTGGACGGCGACCGCGCGCTCGCCGCCGTCGAGCACGACGATCTCGGCGCCGTAGGTGGCCTCGAGCACGCCGGTGCTGAGCGCGGTCGCCGGCGGCCCGTAGGCGATCTGCTCGCCGCGCAGGCACAGCACGCGGTCCCAGCGCCGGGCCTGGTCGATGTCGTGGGTCGCGATGAGCAGCACGCGCCCCTCGCCGCGCAGCTCGTCGAGGATGCCCATGATCGCCTCCTCGCTGGCGTGGTCGACACCGGCGAAGGGCTCGTCGAGCAGCAGCAGCGGGGCGTCCTGCACGAGCGCGCGGGCGACGAGCACGCGCTGGCGCTGGCCGCCCGACAGCGCTCCGAAGCGGTCGCGGGCGCGATCGCCGAGGCCGACGCGCACCAGCGCGGCCCGGGCGAGCTCGCGGTCGGCCGCGCCGATGCGGCGAAACCACGGCGTGCGCGCATAGGCGCCCATGAGCGCGACGTCCAGGGCGCTCACGGGGAAGTCCAGGCGCGAGCGCTCGGTCTGCGGGACGTAGGCCGGCGCGCTGGAGTAGCTCATGGTGCCCGCGACCACCGGCAACTCGCCGAGCAGCGCGCGAAAGAGCGTCGTCTTGCCGCCGCCGTTGGGCCCGAGCACGGCGATCGCCTGGCCGGCCGAGGCGCTGAATGTCACGCCGCGCAGCGCGGGCGGCCCGGGGCCGTAGGACGCCGCGAGGTCGCGGACCTGCAGGACCGGGGCGTCGCTGGTCACGCGGGCGCCGCGGCGCCCCGGCGCAGGCGCGGGGCGGATGCCAGGGCGGCGAGCGTGTAGGCGCCGCCGCCGACGAGCGCGATCGCCGGGCCGGGGGGCAGGTCGAGGTGGTAGGCCAGCAGCAGGCCGCCGAGGCCCTCCGCGGCGGCGAGCGCGACCGCCGTCGCCAGCAGCGCCGTCAGCGAGCCGGTGAGCAGCCGGGCCGTCGCCGCCGGCACGACGAGCAGCGTGCTGACCAGCAGGGCGCCGACGGCGGGCAGCACGGCGACGACGGTCGCGGCGAGCAGGGCGAGCAGGATCCAGTCCCCCCGCTGCGCGCGGATGCCCAGCGCGGGCGCGCCGGCCGGGTCAAAGCCCGTCGCAAGCCACGTGCGCGCGAGCGCGGCGGTCGCCGCGACCGACGCCAACGCGACGGCGCCCGCGAGCCAGAGGTCGCCGTCGCCGAGCCCGAGCAGCGTGCCGAAGAGCAGGCGGTCGACGCCCGCGCCGGAGCGGTAGACGTCGCTGGCGAGGACCGCGCCGAGCGCGAGCGCGCCGGTGAGCAGCAGCCCCGTCGCGGCATCCGAGCTCGTGGCGCCGCGGCGCGTCAGGCGCGCGAGCAGCGCCGCGAAGCCCAGCCCGGCGCCGAGCGCCGCCAGCGGCGGGGCCAGCCCCCAGGGGCCGGCGACGACGAGCCCGGGGAACGTCGCCGAGCCGACGGCGTGCGCGAAGAAGGCCAGGCGGCGCAGCACGATCCAGGTCCCGAGCAGGCCGCCTGCGACCGCCAGCAACACGATCGCGAGCACGGCTCGCTGCATGAACGGGGCCGAGAGGGGCTCGCTGAGCCAGCGCACAGCGGCCACCTTATCGAAAATGGTTCTCACTTAGAGCAGGGCGACATGAGCGCCAACGCGCCAACTCAGAAGATTCGCTCAAGTTCTCCGGCGGGGTGCCGATAACGAGCCCGGGTACCGCTTGCCATGCCGCGCCTCCGTCCTCAGCAAACCTTCCTCTCCGGCCTCGGCGTCGCCGGCGCCGTGCTCGCGGCAGTCGTCGTGACCTTCACGCTGGCGAGCGGCATCGTCGCCTACAGCCTGACCTCCGACGATCCGCTGACGCCGTCCTCCGGGGCGCTCGTGCTCACCTCCTCAGGCTCGGGCGAGCTGGCGCGATCGCCGCTCGTGCTGCGCAGCGTCGCCCGCCCCGCAACCCGTACGCGCACGTCCTCGAGCTCGGCAGCGCAGGTCGCCGGCGGTGCCCGCGGAGCGCTCTCGGGCTCCGTCTCAGGGCAGGTCAGCTCCGGCGGCGGCGGTGGCGGACAGGGCGACGGCGACACGCAGGGCGTCTCGTCGCAGCCGGCCCGCCCGCCGGCCGGCGGCGACCAGCGCAAGCCGGTCGGCTCGGCGCTGGGCCAGACGACGCCCGCCGTCGGCACCCCGACGGGAACGCTCGCGCGCAGGCTGAGCGCCGTCACGGGCGACCTGCGAACGCGAGCGACCCCGCTGGTGCAGGACACCGGCGACCTCCTGCGCAACGTGGTCGGCGGCAGCACCGGCGCGGTCTCGCGCCTGCTGGGCCGCGGCACCCCCTGAGCCGACGGGACCCCGGCCGTCCCCGACCGGCCCGGCGGCATACTCTCCGCTGCTCATGGCCGCCACGCGCACCCAGCTCTCGCAGGCCTATCCGATCGGCGCCGCCATCGACGCCGACGGGCGCCTGCAGCTCGGCGGCTGCGACGCGCTCGAGCTCGCCCGCGAGTTCGGCACGCCCGCCTACATCGTCTCCGAGGACGACCTGCGCGCCCGCGCGCAGACCTTCGTCGAGGCCTTCCGCGCGCGGACGAAGAACTTCGACGTGCTCTTCGCGTCCAAGGCGTTTCCCTGCACCGCCGTCTACCGCGTGCTCGCGCAGGAGGGGATCGCCTGCGACGTGGCGTCCGGCGGCGAGCTCGCACTCGCGCTCGCGGGGGGCTTCGATCCCGCGCGCATCTACATGCACGGCAACGCGAAGTCCGAGGACGAGCTGCGCTTCGCCCGCGCGTCCGGCGTCGGGCACATCGTCATCGACAACGAGGACGAGATCGGGCGCCTGGAGGCAGTCGTCGGCGACGGCACGCCGCAGCCGGTCCTGCTGCGGGTCACGCCGGACGTGCGCGGGCGCACGAACGACAAGATCTCCACCGGCCAGGCCGACTCGAAGTTCGGCTTCTCGCTGGCCGACGCGCCGGCCGCGATCGCGCGCCTGCGGGACTCCGCCGCGCTGGACCTCGTCGGCCTGCACATGCACATCGGATCCCAGCTGCTCGAGCTCGAGCCGTTTCGGCGCGCGATCGAGGCGGTCGCGCCGCTCGGCGACTTCGGCACCTACAACCTCGGCGGCGGCCTCGGCGTCGCGTACACCGCCGAGCAGGAGCCGCCGCGGATCGGCGACTACGTCGCGGCCAAGGTCGACACCGTCACGCGCGTGCTGGGGCCGGGCAAGCGCATCCTCGACGAGCCGGGGCGCGCGCTCGTCGCCAACTCGACCGTGACGCTCTACACGGTGCAGAGCGTCAAGCGCAACGTCTCGACCTGGGTCGCGGTCGACGGCGGGATGTCCGACAACCTGCGCCCGATGCTCTACGGGTCCGTCTACGAGGCGCAGATCGCCGACCGCTTCGGCGGCGGCACGCCGTCGCGCCTGACCGGCAAGCACTGCGAGTCCGGCGACGTGATCGTGCGCGACGTCGAGCTCGCCGACCCGCGCGTCGGCGACGTCGTCGTCACGCCCGCGACCGGCGCCTACGGCCACGCGATGGCCAACAACTACAACGGCGTCCCCCGGCCGCCGGTCGTGTTCGTCTCCCAGGGCGACGCCCGCCTGGTCGTCCGGCGCGAGACCTACGAGGACCTGACGGCGCGCGATGTCTCCTGACGCCTTCCGGGTCGGGCTGCTCGGCCACGGCACCGTGGGCGGCGCGTTCGAGACGCTGCTCGGCGCGCGCGCCGACCACATCGCCGCGATCACGGGGCTGCGCCCGCAGATCAGCGGGGTCCTGACGCGCTCGCGCGGCGACTTCGCCGAGATCCTCGAGGGCTGCGACCTCGTCGTCGAACTGATGGGCGGCGTCGAGCCGGCGCGCGAGTACGTCCTGCGTTCGATGGCTGCCGGCCGCCACGTCGTGACGGCCAACAAGCAGCTGCTCAGCCAGCACGGCGAGGAGCTCTGGGGGGCCGCTCGCGAGCAGGGCGTCCAGCTGCGCTTCGAGGCCTCGGTGGCGGGCGTCGTGCCGGTCATCCGCGTCCTGCAGGAGTCGCTGGCCGGCGCCCACGTCGATCGCGTCCACGGGATCGTCAACGGGACGACGAACTACATCCTCTCCGAGATGGCCCGCACCGGCTGCTCCTACGGCGACGCGCTCGCGGGCGCCCAGCGCCTGGGCTACGCCGAGGCCGACCCCAGCGACGACGTCAACGGCCGCGACGCCGCGGCGAAGATGGCGATCCTCGCGCGCCTGGCCTTCGACACCCCGGTGCACCTCGACCAGGTCCGCTACGAGGGCATCGAGCAGATCACCGCCGACGACATGGAGTACGCCCAGGAGCTCGGCCTCGGCCTGAAGCTCATCGGCACCGCGGAGCGCATCAACGGCGGGCTGGCGGTGCGCGTGCACCCGGCGTTCCTGTACTCCGGGCACCCGCTGGCGAGCGTCCACGGGCCGTTCAACGCCGTCACGGTCGAGTCCGAGGCGATCACCGAGATCACGATGTCGGGCCCCGGCGCCGGCGGCCCGCAGACCGCGAGCGCCGTGCTGGGCGACGTCATCAGCGCGATGATCCCGCCGGCCTCGACGCCCGAGACGACGCAGGCGCTGGAGATCGTCGACGACGTGAGGTCCTCGTTCTACCTGCACATGGAGGTCGCCGACCGGCCCGGCGTGCTGGCAGCGGTCGCTCACGTCCTCGGCGAGCAGGGCGCCTCGATCAAGTCCGTCGTGCAGAAGGGCCTCGGCGAGCGGGCGCGCCTCGTGATGGTCGTGCACCCGATCCTCGAGTCGCGCTTCTTCGCCGCCGTCGAGCAGATCGGCGGGCTGGACTTCCTGCGCTCGCCCCCGCGCGCGATCCGCGTCATCGACGAGGAGTTCGTGTAGAAGCGAGCACGCAAAGTAGGGTCCGGGCCGATGTCCGGCCTCATCGAGCGCTACCGCGAGCGCCTGCCCTTCGCCGACGGAGATCCCGTCGTCACGCTGGGGGAGGGCGGCACGCCGCTCGTCCACGCTCCGCACGTCTCGCAGATCGTCGGCGCCGAGGTCTGGCTCAAGCTCGACGGGATGAACCCGACCGGCTCCTTCAAGGACCGCGGCATGACCTGCGCCGTCAGCGCGGCGGTGCGCGAGGGCGCCAAGGCGGTGATCTGCGCCTCGACCGGCAACACCGCCGCCAGCGCCGCCGCCTACGCCGCGCGCGCGGGGCTGACCTGCGCCGTGATCGTGCCCGAGGGCAAGATCGCCGCCGGCAAGCTCGCCCAGGCGCTCATGCACGGCGCGCGCGTCATCGCGCTGCGCGGGAACTTCGACCAGGCGCTGACGCTCGTGCGGGCGCTCACCGACACGCACCCGATCGCGCTCGTCAACTCCGTCAACCCCTTCCGCCTCGAGGGCCAGAAGACCGGCGCCTTCGAGATCATGGAGCGCGTCGACGAGCTCGACGGCCTCTGCATCCCGGTCGGCAACGCAGGCAACATCACCGCCTACTGGAAGGGCTTTCGCGAGCTCGGCATCGCGCCGCGGCTGTTCGGCTTCCAGGCCGAGGGCGCGGCTCCGCTCGTGCTCGGCCACAAGGTCGAGCACCCCGAGACGATCGCCAGTGCCATCCGGATCGGCAACCCCGCCCGCTGGGAGGAGGCGATGGAGGCGATGACGGCGTCGCGCGGCATGGTCCGCGCCGTCTCCGACGCCGAGATCCTCGCCGCGTACCGCCTGCTCGCCGCGCGCGAGGGCGTCTTCTGCGAGCCGGCGAGCGCGGCCTCGGTCGCCGGACTGCTGAAGTACGGCGCCGACGGCGCTCGCCGCGTCGCCTGCGTCCTGACCGGCCACGGGCTGAAGGACCCGCAGACCGCGCTGGACTGCGCCGGCGGCGTCATCGCCTGCGAGCCCGATCTCGCCGCCGTGGAGGAAGCGGTACTGGCGTAATGCATCGCCGCCGGCTCGTCCGCGTCCCCGCCTCGTCGGCGAACCTCGGCCCGGGCTTCGACGCGTTCGCTGCGGCGCTCTCGCTGCACGTCGAGCTCGAGGTCGCCGAGACCGGCCGCTTCGCCGTCGAGACGCGCCTGGACATCGCCCGCGACCGCCGCAACCTCTGCGTGCGCGGCTTCTCCAGGCTGCATCCGCCCGACGACTTCACCTTTCGCATCCGCTCGCAGGTGCCGCTGTCGGGCGGGCTCGGGTCGAGCGCTGCGGCCTACGTCGCCGGCCTTGCCGCGGCCGCGCACATCCTCGAGCTCGACGAGGACCTGCTCGCCCACGCGACCGAGCTCGAGGGCCATCCCGACAACGCCGCGGCGGCGCTGCTGGGCGGATTCGTCATCGTCACCGGCGGCGAGGTCGCGCGCTTGCAGCCGCCCGACGGGCTGGAGGCGGTCATCGTCGTGCCCCGCAGCGCGGTGCGCACGGCGGTCGCGCGCAAGGCGCTGCCGGCGACCGTGCCGATGGCCGACGCGGTCGCGAATGTCGCGCGCGGTGCACTCCTGACGCTCGGCCTCGCGACGGGCGACCTGAGCCTCGTCGGCCGTGGGCTGCACGACCGGCTGCACCAGCCCTACCGCGAGCACCTCTTCCCGGAGTCGATGAAGCTGCTGCGCCGCGCCCGCGAGCTCGGCGCCATCGGCGCGACGATCTCCGGCGCGGGCCCGACTGTGCTCTTCTGGACGCAGGCCGACGCCACCGGCGCCGTGGTCGGAGCGCTGCGGCGCGAGACCCACGGCTGGGCCGAGGTCCTGCGTGCGCCGTTCGAGACCCAGGGCGCGGACGTGCGCGAGCTGTAGCGCACGCGCGGCTCGCGGCGTCGCGGGGTCAGGGCGCGCCCCGCCTAC
>JAXDFS010000171.1:0-5247 GCA_034665465.1 Solirubrobacteraceae bacterium | reverse complement strand
CCGCGCGCCACTGCGACGCCTGCTTCAGCGGCCGCTACCCGCTCGAGGGCACCGACGAGGCCAACGGCAAGTACGCGCTCGAGCTCCCGCTCGTGCGGGCGTAGGGCAGCGCCGCGCTCAGCGGCCGCACGAACAGGCCGCTCACCGACAGGCCGAAGTGCACGCGCGCGTGGAAGGCCAGCCAGTGCCGCGCGGCCGGGGAGAGCCGGAAGCGCAGCCGGATCCCGCCGCCCACCAGGCGCCCGGCGCGGGCGTAGGGCAGCCATCTGCTCGCGCCGTCCGAGCTGAGGCGGCCGATGCCGCGCACGAGGCAGCTGTGCGGGCAGCGCAGCAGCACCTGGATGGTGGCCGCGCGCCGGTACGCGCTCACGCGCGGGGCTCGCGCCGCCAGGGCGCTGCGGGCCGCGGTCGCGTGCGGCGATCCGCCGCCGGCCTGCGAGCTCGCGCTAGCCCCGGGCCCCGGGCCGGTCTGAAACGACCAGCGGTGCGTGAAGCGGGTGCTGCCCACGGATGCCTGCACGGTCGCCGTATAGCGCGTGTCGGGCGCCAGGCGCTCGCGCGGGATCAGCTCGGCACCCACCGGCAGGAAGCCCTCGAGGCCGGGGGTCGTGTTGTCGGCCACGAGCAGGTCGACCGGCCCCGCGGGCCCCGTGAGCGAGGCGTGCGAGACCTTCGCGGCGTCGGAGACCGCGATGCCGGGGCCGTCGAAGAGCACGTAGAGGTAGGGGCCGGTCGCCGTCCCCTGCGCGATTCCGAGCTGCTCGCCCGGAGTGATCGGCAGCTCCTGCGCGGTCTCCCCCACCCGCCAGCCGGTCGCGCCGTCGGCGGGATAGGTGTAGGTGAGGTTCGCGTGCGGCGCGGGGCGCCCGCGCGAGGCGACGGTCGTCGCGCAGCCGTAGCCCTCGCCCTCCGCGGCGCCCATGACGTCCAGGCGCGGCGCCAGCAGCTGGTGCAGGTGGATCGGGGCATGCTCGAACGGGTTGTCGGCGGCCGTCCAGTGCGACCCGCTGTAGACGATCGCCGCCGCACCGGCCGCCGAGCCGGCGCCGGTGAAGCCGGGCGCCGACGCGTTCTCGGCATGCGTCAGCACGCCGTTGACGGCGCCGTAGTGGTCGTGCAGCGCGCAGCCCGACGACCAGGCGGGGTTCTCGGTGATGCCCGCGGGGATGGCGCCGGCGGCGCGCAGCGCGTTGACGTAGCCGACCAGCTCGGCGCCGGGGGCATCGGCGTGCGCGGCCGCCGGGAGGACGAGCGCGAGGAGGGCGACGGTCGCCGCGAGCAGCCGCGGCAGTGCGATCCTGGGCGCCCGCGAGCGGCGGGCTACTTGACCTGGGGGCCGTAGCCCCACTTCGGCATCGCGGACATCCCGCCGACCGCAGCCGCCTTCTCCATGTCGTCGTTGTGAACGCTCGTCGGATAGGGCGGGCGTTTCCATGGATGCCAGCCGACCGTACCGTAGTGCTCGCGTAAAAAGGCGGTCAAATCTCCGCGGTGCTCCGGGCACGCGTAACGCGGCGGCCCGTACAGCCCGCGACCGTGCCAGACGAGCCAGCGGCCGGGCATCGCGTCGAGATACTGGCCCCAGACCACCTGCCGGATGGTGCTCTCCAGGCTGATCTGCGTCAGCGGATCGGGCTGCGCGTGGCAGTACTGACAGCGGAAGATCAGCTTGATCGACACCCTGCTCTCAGAGTACCCCCCGGGGGAAGCCGCCGAACGACCCGCCTGCCTCAGAAGCCGCTCCAGCGCTGGCGGCGCGTGGACACGTTCCAGGCGTGATCGGTGTCGTCGGACTTCAGGCTGCTGGGATAGGGCGGGCGCTTCCAGGGGTGAAAGCCGATCGTGCCGTAGTGGTGGCGCAGGTAACCGACGAGGTCGCCCCGGTGCTCGGGACAGGCGTAGCGGGCCGGGCCGTAGAGGCCGCGCCCGTGCCAGACCAGCCAGCGCCCGGGCAGCGCGTTCTGGTAGGCGCCCCAGGTGAACTCGCGCATCGCCTCCTGCAGGCTCAGCTGCGTCAGCGGATCAGGCTGCGCGTCGCAGAACTGACAGCGGAAGATGAAGCGAACGGCCACTCGATCCAGAGTAGCCCCCCGCATGGGCAATGCAACGAATCTGCGCGGCGCCCGCGTGCTCGCCGGGGCGGCCGCTAAGGTCGGACGCCGTCATGGATCCCGCCGCCGCGCTGCGCGAGTACTTCGGCTTCGACGCCTTCCGCCCCGGACAGGAGCAGGCCGTGCGTGCCGCCACCGGCCCGCCCGCGCGCGACGTGCTGGTCGTCATGCCGACCGGCGCGGGCAAGTCGCTGTGCTACCAGCTGCCGGCGCTCATGCGCGACGACCTCACGCTCGTCGTCTCGCCGCTCGTCTCGCTCATGCGCGACCAGGTCGACGCGCTCGCCGTCGCGGCGCCCGGCCGCGCCGCCCTCGTCAACGCCCAGCAGGACGCGGCCGACAACCGCCACGCGCTCGAGCGCGCCGCCTCGGGCGAGCTGCGCCTGCTCTACGTCGCGCCCGAGCGGTTCTCCTCGGCCCCGTTCTTGGAGGCGATGCGCGCGACGAAGATCGGCCTGTTCGTCGTCGACGAGGCACACTGCGTCTCGCAGTGGGGCCATGACTTCCGCCCCGACTACTTCCGCCTGGCCGACGCGGCGCGCTGGCTGCAGGCCGAGGCGATCATCGCCTCGACCGCGACCGCGACGCCGCAGGTCGCAGGCGACATCGCGGTGCGCCTTGGCCTGCGCGACCCCGTCCGCGTCTCGACCGGCTTCGATCGCCCGAACCTCTCCTTCGGGGTGGTGCCGTGCGCCTCCACCCAGGCCAAGCATCGCCACATCGCGACAGCGCTGTCGACGCCGGGCGCGACGCCGGCGATCGTCTACGCGGGCACGCGGGCGGGCGCCGAGAAGGTCTGCGTCCAGCTGTCCTCGGCCCTGGAGGGCGCCGTCGGGGTCTACCACGCCGGCCTGGGCCGCGAGCAGCGCACCGACGTGCAGCGGCGCTTCATGGACGGCCGGCTGGACGTCGTCGTCGCGACCAACGCCTTCGGGATGGGCATCGACAAGGCCGACGTGCGGACGGTCTGTCACGAGAGCGTGCCGGGCTCCGTCGAGGCCTACTACCAGGAGGCCGGCCGCGCGGGCCGCGACGGGCTGCCGGCCCGGGCGCTGCTGTTCGCGGAGGGGCGCGACAAGGGGCTGCACGTCTTCTTCATCGAGCGCGGGCAGATCGGCGACGAGGCGATCGCGACCGTCGCGCGGCGCCTGCAGATGCGCGCGACCGACGGCCGCTACGACCTCGGCGCCGACGAGCTCGCCTCGGTCCTCGACAGCCGCGACGGCGCCGATCAGGTGCGCGCAGTCATCGGCCATCTCGCGCGCGCCGGGGTGCTGCGCCCCGCGCCGTCCTCGCCCGATCGCGTCCGCGGGCGCATCGAGGCGCCGTTCGACTCGCGGGCGCGCGCCGCCTGTCGCACGTCGGCCGACGACGCCAAGCGCGCGCGCTGGACGCAGTACCGCAACGTCTGGGCGTTCGTGGAGGGCTCGGCCTGTCGCCGCAAGACGATTCTCCGCCACTTCGGCGACCCCAGCTCGCCGACGCCCGACCCCGGCGTGCCCTGCTGCGACGTCTGCGACCCGAGCTGGATGCCGGTGGCGCCCGCCGCGCGCTCGCGGCGCCGCCCGGGTGCTGCGGGGGCGACGCACGCGCCGGGCGATCTCGACGCGGCGATCGTGTCGGTCGTCGAGACGGCCGAGCCGGCGGTCGGTCGCACGCGCACGGTCGAGATCCTGCGCGGCGGGCGCTCGAAGGCGCTCGTCAAGAGCGGCCACGACGGCCTGCCCGCGTACGGGACGTTCGACCACCTCACCGCGCAGCAGGTCCTCGGCCGCGTCGACGAGCTCATCGATTCCGGGCGGCTGCGCTCGACCGGCGGGATGTACCCCAAGCTGCAGTCCGTGCCGGTCGCGCACGCGGCGTGATGGCCGCCCCGCTGCGCGTCGGCGTGCTCGCCTCCGGCGCCGGCACGAACCTGCAGGCGCTGCTGGACAGCGTCCACGGCGAGGAGGCGCTCGTCGTCGCCGTCGCCTCCGACCGCGCCGACGCCTTCGCGCTGCAGCGCGCCGCCGACGCGGGCGTTCAGAGCGCCGTCTTCGCGCTCGCCGACTACCCCGACCGCCCGGCCCGCGACGGCGCGATCGCCGACTGGCTCGATTCCTGCGACGTCGAGCTCGTGGTGCTCGCGGGCTACATGGCGCTGCTGACGAGCCCGCTGCTCGGCCGCTTCTGCGGGCGCGTGGTGAACATCCACCCCTCCCTGCTGCCGGCCTTCCCGGGCATCCGCGCGATCGAGCAGGCGCTCGACTACGGCGTGAAGGTCTTCGGCGTGACGGTGCACTTCGTCGACGACGACGGCGGCGTCGACACCGGGCCGGTGCTCGTCCAGCGGGCGGTCGAGCTGCCCGGGGCGACGCAGGCCGGCGAGGTCATGGAGCGGCTGCGCCCGCTCGAGCACGCGCTGCTGCCGGAGGCGGTGCGCCTCATCGCCCGCGGCGCGGTCAGCCGCGATCCCGCCAACCCACGCCGGATCGTCGTCGCCGACTGACCTTCGTCCAGTGCCCTTGCCGCGCGACCGCGCGCACGCCATCATCGGCCGGTGCCGCCGCGCGAGGAGTTCCTTCGATGATCCCGCGCGCGCTGATCGCCGCCCTCGCCCTCGCACTGCTGCTCGTCCCCGCCGCCCAGGGCGTCGTCAAGAACGGCAGCGGCCGCGGCGACAGCTTCACCGGCACGAACGAGCGCGACCTGCTCTTCGGGGCCCACGGGAGCGACACGCTGCGCGGGCTCGCGGGTGACGACGTGCTGCTCGGCGACTTCGGCAACGACAAGCTCTTCGGCAACGGCGGCAACGACCGCCTGGAGGGCGGCTCGGGCAACGACAAGCTCTCCGGCGACGACGGCGTCGACCAGATGGACGGCGGCAGCGGCAACGACAAGCTCGACGGCGGCCCGGGCAACGACCGCATGGACGGCGGCGACGGCGACGACACGATCTTCGGCGGCGAGGGCGACGATTTCATCCTCGAGAAGGGGTTCGGCAACGAGGCGCTCGTCGACGGCGGCAACGGCGACGACTACATCAACACCAACCGCGGCAGCGACCACCAGGTGTTCGGCCGCGCGGGCGACGACATCCTCATCGGCGGCAACGGCGCCGACGAGCTCAACGGCGGTGGCGGCAAGGACTGGATCG
>JAXDFS010000170.1:0-5860 GCA_034665465.1 Solirubrobacteraceae bacterium | reverse complement strand
GACGGTCGCAAGGACGCTTCCCAGGAAGCTCTGCGGGGTCCAGTTGGCGAGCACGATCATGCCGCCGGGGCGGCAGGAGCGGACGAGCTCGGCGGCGGCGACGTCATGGCGGGCGGCGAACTGGACGCCGAACGTCGACAGCACGCGGTCGAAGCTGCCGTCCTCGAACGGCAGCGCCTCGGCGTCGCCCTCGACCCACTCGACGGTCACGCCCGCCTCGTCGGCGTGCTTGCGCGCCGCGTCGAAGAGCTCGGGCGTGAGGTCCAGGCCCGTGACCTCACCACCGGCCTGCGCAGCGGGGATCGCGGCGTTGCCGCTGCCGGTGGCGACGTCGAGGACCGCCATCCCGGGCTCGATCTGGGCGGTCTCGGCGACGACCGCCCCGACCTCCCAGATGAACTGCGCGATGAAGTCGTAGTTGCCGGCCGACCACATCGCCCGCTGGCGGGCCTTGAGCTCATCGATGTCCGTGGGTGAGGTCACGGCCCGCAGCCTACCCGCGCCCAGGGCCGGCGCCCGTCAGGCCTGCCGGGCGCAGACCGGCCACGCGCTCGGGCCCGCCTGGGCCAGCAGCGCCGCGGCGCGCCGGTCCTGCTCGGCCTCGGGAGCATCGGCAGGATCGCCGCTGCCGCCCACCTGGCGCCAGGTCGGCAGCGAGAACTGGTACTTGCCCCGGTAGCGCCCGTCGGCGGAGACGGCGTGCGGATCGCCGCCGGACTCGCACGTCGCGATCCGCTGCAGCGACCCGCCGGCTCCGGCTGCGCGCGCCTCGACGCCCGCGATGCCGAGGGCCAGCAGCGTCTGCGGCCCGAGCACACCGTCGACCGTCAGCCCGTGCTGGCGCTGGAAGGCCTTGGTGACGCTGCGCGTCACGGGTCCCGCGACGCCGTCGGCGGCGACGCCGAGCGCCCGCTGGGCAGCGGCGACCGTGTCCGGGCCCGGGCCCGGGCCCGCCTGCTGCTGGGCGAACGCGCCGCCGGTGACGGCGAACAGGCCGGCCACCGCGACGAGCGCCGACCCACGCCCGCGCAGCACCCGCCGGCGGCGCAGGGCCGCCACGGCGCGACGAGCGCGCGAGGCGCGCAGGGAACGATGAAACGCGAGGTCGGCGACCGCGGTCGCGTTGCAGTCGTCGTGCGGTGCAGGCATCGATGGTGCTCCTGTTCGTCGTCTCGGTGCCTACGGGGTTAGCTGTCGGGCTCGCGCTGTGACGTGCGCTACGCCGCCGGCACCGCTTCTGGCGATGGGTGGCGATTCGCCCCCGGGCCGCAGACGTCGCGGCCCAATGGATCCCCCGTTCCCGGCCGCACTGGGCGCCCGGGACTCGGCTCGTTATGCAAAGCAGCGGTGCATACTAGGGCCCGGTCGGACGGAACCGCAGCGGCGAAGCTCGCAGGCAGCGGGAAACGCGCTTCGGTCAGGGCTCCAGCAGCGCCGCCGGCGAGGCCTGCGGCGCGAGGTTGCGCAGTGCCGGCTCGCAGGCGCCCGGCCGTGCGAGCGCCGCGTCGAACGCCGCGCGGTGGCCGGCGGCGCGCTCGCGCCCGTAGGGCTCGGCGAGCTTACGGCTGACGAGAAACGCCCAGTCGGAGGACTGCAGCGCCAGCAGCTCGCGCACCGCGCGCGCGTCGATCGCCGGGCCGGCGGCGAGCGCGCGCAGCTCGGCGTCGCGCGCGTCCCACGCCATGCCGGCCACCGGCGGCGCGCTCCAGGTGCTCAGGTCGCGCGGGGTCCCCCACGTCGTGACGGGCAGGTCGGGCGGCGCCGGCGCCGGCTCGTGGCGCGTCAGGGCGTCGTCGAGGCGAGCGATCCGCAACCCCTGGCGCCCGGCCTCGGCGAGGACCGCCGCCAGCCAGACCGGGCCCTCGTGCCACCAGTCGCCCAGCAGCTCGGTGTCCACGGCGCAGACCGCGAGGCCGCCGCCCGCCACCCGCTCGCGCGTGCGGGCGACGAAGTGCGCGGCGTCGCGCCGGGCCGCAGCGGCGCCACGCTCTGGGTCATAGGGCGCGCCGTCGTTGCTCCAGGCGCGGTGGCGGTGGGTCGTGAAGTGGTGGTAGTCGCGGTAGGCGCCGGCCGACGGATAGCCGCCGCGGCTCCAGACGAGCTCGATCGTCTCACGGTCGATCGGGACGAGCAGCGGCCCGGCGGGCGAGCGCAGCGGGCGCAGGCGCTCCGCGGAGGCCAGGACGTCGGTCACGTCGACGCAGACGGCCCGCACGCCGGCCTGCTCGAGCAGGGAGTCCAGCCACGGCGCGTGCGCGCACTCCGGCAGCCAGAGGCCGCCGCCCCAGCCCGCGCCGAACCGGCGCCGGTGGGCGTCGATGCCTGCCCGCAGCTGCAGGCGCACGCCCGCGGCGCTCGCCAGCAACGGCAGCACGGCGTGGGTCGCCGACGACGTCCAGGCGACGTGCCGGCCGAGGGCGCCGAGCAGGTCGCCGCCGAGCGCGGCGAGCCGCTCGCGCGCCCACTCGTAGCGCGCCGCGGAGTGCTCGAGCGCGGCGACGACGCCCGGCTCGCCCGCCGCCGAGGCGATGTCGCGGCGGTGCGACTCGACGCGGATGCCGGCGAGGAAGTCCGCGCAGCGCGACATCGCGCCCGGCTCCTCGAGCTGGTCGCAGAGCACCGGCGTGAGCGACAGCGTCAGCGGGGCGCCGCCGTCGAGGATGTCCAGCAGCGGCAGGTAGGAGGTCGCGACCGACTCCCACAGCCACTCCTCGCCGAAGGGCCAGGTCCCGAAGCCGGCCACGTAGGGCTGGTGTGAGTGCAGGACGATCGCGAGCTCGCCGGCGCTCATGCGCGCAGCACGGCGACGAGGTCCAGCGCGCCGGCGAGGTCGGCGGCGGCGCCGGCGCGCAGCGCGAAGTCGCGGACCTCGATCGCCGGGGTGAAGCGGTCATAGAATCGCTGCGTGATGCCCAGGCGCCGGTGCAGCTCGTCCCAGCCGAGCGCGAGCGCGCGGGCGTGCAGGGCGAGCTTGCGCGCGTGAAAGAGGCCGTACAGCTCGACGCTCGGGAAGTGCGCACGGCACAGCGCGGCGAACTCCTGCGGGCGGTACTCGTAGACGTGCCACGGGTTGCCCGAGCGATCCGCCCCGGGGGGTGCGAGCGTCAGGACGTTGGGCGTCGAGACGTAGGCCGCGCCGCCGGGCTCGAGCAGCTCCTTGAAGCGCTCGAGGATCGCGCCCGGGTCCTGCACGTGCTCGATCGTCTGCAGGAAGACGAGCGCGTCGCAGGGCGCGGCGAAGCGCTCGACCATGTCGCGCTCGAAGCGCAGGTTGTCGCGGGCGTAGCGCAGGCGCGCGTGCTCGTGCGCCTCGGGATTGGCGTCGACTCCCACCACCGAACACGCGCCGGCGGCCGCCAGCACGTCGGACCCGTAGCCCTCCCCGCATGCCATGTCGACGACCCGCAGGCCGCCCACCCGCCGCGCGATCCACTCGTAGACGACGAGATGGCGTTGATACCAGTAGTTCTCCTCCGGGACGTCGGGCAGCGTGCGCTCTCCGGTGAGGGCCAGCGGCGGCACGCCCGGCGGCTGGTCGCGCTGGAGATAGAGCTTGGGCTCGGGGTCGGCCACGGCGGCGGAGCCTACGCACCGGCCCGACGCACCGGATTGCCGTTGACGCGTCCGCCGGGGCGATGCTCCATGCTCCCCGTCGTGCCGCGCGCCGCCGTCCTCGCCCTCGTCCTGGTCGTCCTCGCGCTCGCCTGCGCGTCGCCGGCCGCCGCCGCGGCCCCGGGCGCGCCGCTGATCGTCGGCATCGCCGACCAGCGCGCGGGCACCTTCCACGACGCGCGCCTGACCAGCCTGATCCACGACGCGCGCCTGAGCGTCCCCTGGGACGCGATGGAGTACGACTGGCAGCGTCGCGAGATCGACGGCTGGATGACCGCGGCCGAGGCCGCGGGGCTGCAGCCGCTCGTGACGTTCGGTCGCAGCCGCACGCGCCCGTTCAGCCTCCCTCCGGTCGAGGTCTACCGACGCGATGTCGTCAAGTTCCGTCACCGCTATCCGGACGTGCACGAGTACAGCCCCTGGAACGAGCCCAACCTCGCGATCCACCCGGCCAACTCCGATCCGCGCAAGATCGCCTCCTACTACCGCGCGCTGCGACGCATGTGCCCGAACTGCAGCGTCCTGGGCGCCGACGTCGTCGACACCTCGAGCCTCGATCGCTGGATGCGCGCCTACCTGCGCGAGTTCCCCCACGACGCCAGGCCGAAGCTCTGGGGCCTGCACAACTACGTCGACGTCAACTCGAGCTCGAGCTGGGGCACGCAGACGATGCGGCGCCTGGCGCCCGGCGAGATCTGGTTCACCGAGACCGGCGCGATCGTGCGCCGCGCGACGCCGACGAGCAACGGCGCCCACGACCGCCGGCTGACGATCAAGGTCGGCGCCGCGCGTGCCGTGGCGGCGACGAAGCGCGTCTTCACCCTGGCCGCCACCAGCCCGCGGATCACGCGCGTCTACATCTATCACTGGAAGGCGACGCGCTCGGGCGCGTGGGACTCGGCGCTCGTCGCGCCCAACGGCGATCTGCGACCGTCCTTCGACGTCTTCGCCGCGCAGGCGCGGCTCGCGCTCGGGGAGCCCTCGCCCGAGCCCGCCGTCGCGGTCGCCGGGCCAAACCCCTAGCGCCCCACTAGCCCGACACCGCCCAGCGCAGGCCGTTGCCGACGAGGCGCAGGTTGTACGGGTCGCTCCAGGCCGAGTCCGGATGGCCGAGCGCGCTGTAGAAGACGCGCCCGCGGCCTTCGCGCCGCCACCACACGAGCGGCTCGTCGGCCGACGTGGCGCGCCGCGCGAGCACGTGCGCGCGCCGGCGCGGGCTGGACCGGAAGACATAGAACTCGTCGTCGATGACGAACGACGCCGGCAGGTCCGCCATCGCGGGGTGCCGGCGGTCGGTGACGATCACGCGCCCCCGCCCCACGAACGGGTGCGCGCGAAACCGGGCGCCGAGCATGCGCGCGAACTCCGGGCGCCCGGGGAACGTGTTCGACGTCGCGTGCAGGCCCACGAACGCCCCGCCGGCGCGGATCCAGCGCAGCAGCCGCCGCAGCCCGCTGGGCCCCATGCTCAGCTCTCCGGTCGTCGAGAGAAAGACGACCGCCTGCGCGCGGGCGAGTGCCGCGGCGGTGAGAGAGCGCGACGAGGCCACCGGCACGATGTCGAAGTCGGGGCTGGCATCGCCGAGGCGCCGCAGCGCGGCGCGGGCGGCGGGGATCGACGGGTGGTGAAAGCCCGCGGTCTCCGTGACGACGAGCGCCCGCGGCTGCGGCGCGCCCACCAGCGCGAGCACCGCCGCCGCTGCGAACGGCGCGATCATCGGTGCGCTGCCGGCGCCATCGGGCCAGCATGGCAGCGCGAGCTCATCCGACCGCCCGGTAGCGCTCGATCGCGTGCCGGCGCTCCTCGGCGTGGTCGACGATCGGCGCCGGGTAGTCGTGCCCGATGACGCAGCCGGCGGCGGCCTGCTCCTCGGAGCTCATCGTCCACGGCTCGGCCAGCCTCTGCGCCGGGACGTCGCGCAGCTCCGGCACCCAGCGGCGCACGTAGTCGCCGGACGGATCGAACTTCTGCTGCTGGAGCACCGGGTTGAAGATCCGCCGGAAGTACGGCGCCGGGTCGACGCCCACCGACGTCACCCACTGCCAGTTGCCGTTGTTCTGCGCGGGCTCGCCGTCGAGCAACAGCGACTCGAAGTGGCGCTCGCCCAGGCGCCAGTCCAGGTGCAGGTCCTTGGTGAGAAACGAGCCTGTCACCAGGCGCGCGCGGTTGTGCATCCAGCCCGTCCGCGCGAGCTCGCGCATGCCCGCATCGACGAGCGGATAGCCCGTCTGGCCCTGGCACCAGGCCT
>JAXDFS010000169.1:0-2580 GCA_034665465.1 Solirubrobacteraceae bacterium | reverse complement strand
ATGTCTGGCCAGGCGAGCAGGCTCGCGGTCACGGCGCTGCGGCGATCACGCATCACGGCCGCACACCGAGACATTGCTCACATCCGCGTGCCGGTGCTCACAATGTGCTCATTTACGTTGTGCGTTGCTCATCTTCAACCGCCCCCTACAGCGTAGCGGTCGGGTGAGGTGTAGTTCAGGAATTTCGGATACTCCTTGGCGAACGTCAGCTCGACCTCGCCGATCGCGCCGTTGCGGTGCTTGGCGATGATGATGTCGGCGATCCCGGCCCGCTCGGTCTCCTTGTCGTAGTACTCCTCGCGGAAGATGAAGGCGACGAGGTCGGCGTCCTGCTCGATCGATCCGCTCTCGCGCAGGTCCGACAGCAGCGGGCGCTTGCTGTCGGTCGACTGGCCGCGGGTCTCGACGGCGCGCGAGAGCTGCGACAGGGCCACGACGGGCACGTGCAGCTCGCGGGCGAGGATCTTCAGCCCGCGGCTCATCTCGCCGACCTGCTGCACCCGCGATTCCACGCGGCCGTCGGGCCGCATGAGCTGGAGGTAGTCGATGATGATCAGCCCAAGCGGCTGCTGCTGGTGCAGCCGCCGCGCCTTCGCGCGGATCTCGATGATCCCGACGTCCGACGAGTCGTCGACGTAGAGCGGGGCGGCCGCGAGCCGTGCGGCGGCCTCGAGGATCTTCGGCCACTTGGTGTCGGCCACGCGCCCCTTGCGCAGCTCGTCGCCCTTGATGCGCGCCTGCGAGGCCACGAAGCGCTGGGCGAGCTCGGTCTCGGACATCTCCAGGGAGAACATCGCGACCGGGAGGCCGTGGTCGATCGCGGCGTTCTCGGCGATGTTCGTGACAAGCGCGCTCTTACCCATCGAGGGCCGGGCGGCGATGATGATGAGGTTGCCGGGCTGAAAGCCGCCGGTGATCTCGTCGAGATCGCGGAAGCCCGACGGCGTGCCCGTCAGCGACGTGTGCTCGCGCGACAGCTTCTCCATCTTCTTGAGCTCGTCGTCGAGGATCTCCTCGATCGTGCGGAAGTCCTTCTGGCGGTCGTCGTGGGCGACCTCGAGCATCGCCCGCTCGGCCTGCTCGACGAGGTCGCGCGGGGCGGCCGCGTGGTTGAGCACCGAGGCCTGGATCTCGTAGGTCGTGCTCAGCAGCCGGCGCATGAGGGCGTGCTCGCGCACGATCTGCGCGTAGCGGCGGATCCCCCCGAGGCCCGGCACGCCGCCGGTGAGCTCGTCGATCGCGCCCTTGCCGCCGGCGTCCTCGAGCTTGCCGGTGCTGCGCAGGTGCTCGCTGACGGTCAGCACGTCGATCGGCTCGCTCTCCCGGTAGAGCGTCAGCATCGACTCGTAGATCAGGCGGTGGCGCTCGCGGTAGAAGTCCTCGGGCTTGAGGCCCTCCTCGATCACGAGCCCGTACATCGCGCGGTCGCTCAGCAGGATGCCGCCGAGCACCGACTGCTCGGCCTCCAGCGAGTGCGGCGGCGCGACGCCGGTGGCGATCTGCGCCGGCGGGCGGAGGGGCGGTTCGGAGTCCGGGTAGCTGCTCAAGGCCTGGGTGAGGGTAGGTTGCCGGGGGATCGCGGGCCATGCCCGGTCCCGCTCGCAGCGAAGGATTTTTCTGTGCCGGCGCGTCTCATGAGAAGCGAACACATGTTCGCATGAGCGGCGGATGGAACTGCTGTGGGCGAGCGCCTACAGCGGTAGCCTCAGACAGGGTCGTCGGGCCAGCGGCCGTGCGCGTCGAAGTACTCGCGCGCGGCGTCCTCCTCGTCGCGGTCGGCGTGCCCGGCGCCCGCGTAGCGGGCGAGCACGACGATCGAGGCCGCGCCGCCGATGACGCCGACGAGGCCCCAGATCGTGTCCGCCAGCGCTGCGATCGGCAGCAGCCGGCTACTTCCGCTCGACGACCATCGTCTTGACCGAGGCGGTGACGCCCTCGGCCACCTCGACGACGACGACGTACGTGCCGACGTTCTTGATCGGCTCGTCCAGGTGGATCCTGCGACGGTCGACCTTCAGGCCGCGGGCCTCCTCGATCGCGTCGGCGATGTCCTGGTTGGTGACCGAGCCGAACAGGCGGCCGTCGTCACCGGCCTGCTGGCTGATCGTCAGCACGGTGCGGCTGAGGACCTCGGCGTCGGCGGTCGCCTTCTGCAGCGCCACCTGCTGGGCGCGGCCGGCCGAGTCGGCGCGGCGGCGCGCCTCCTCCAGCGCACCGGCGGTTGCCGGCGCTGCGAGCTTGCGAGGGATGAGGAAGTTGCGCAGGTAGCCCTTGGAGACGTCGACGACGGCCCCGCGATCGCCGAGGTGCTCGACGTCCTGCAGGAGGATGGCGGTGGGCATGGCTAGCGGTCGTCGCGTCCGCGGCGGCCGCCGCCGCGCTCACGCTCGGCGTCGTCGCGGCCGCCCTCGTTGACGTAGGGCAGCAGGGCCAGCTCGCGGGCGCGCTTGACCGCGCGGGCGATCTGGCTCTGGTGGCGGCGGCAGGCGCCGGTGATCCGCCGGGAGCGGATCTTGCCCTTCTCGGAGATGAACTTGCGCAGCGTGGCCGTGTCCTTGTAGTCGGCCTGCTCGATCTTCT
>JAXDFS010000168.1:0-6642 GCA_034665465.1 Solirubrobacteraceae bacterium | reverse complement strand
CTTCACGGAGGGCCGCCTGGCCACCCGCGAGGATCCGCGCAACCCGTGGACGGGCGCCGGGCTGCTGCCGCACTTCATCGAGCTCAACAACCGCGTGCTGGAGAACTTCTCCGACGAGGAGCGCCAGAAGATCGGCATCCACACGTGCCCCGGCGGCGACCGCGACTCGGTGCATTCCGCGGACGTGCCCTACAACAACCTGCTGCCCGAGATGTTCAAGATCAACGCCGGCTACTTCCTCATCCAGCTGGCGTCCGAGCGCGACAAGGACCCGGTCTTCGAGTCCATCGGTCAGCACAGCCGCGACGACCAGATGTGCTACGTCGGCGTGACGGTGACGCAGTCGCCCCGTCCGGAGAGCGCGCAGGAGATCTGCGACATGCTCGTCCGCGCCGCGGACTTCATCCCCAAGGAGCGCCTGGGCTCGACCGACGACTGCGGGTTCTCGCCGTTCTCGATCGACGAGAAGCCCAACCACGGCTCCCCCGACTACGCCCGCGAGATCGCGTTCCAGAAGATCGCCGCGCGGGTCGAGGGCACCCGGATGGCCGCCGAGAAGCTCGGCGTCGGCTGAGCCGAGGCGACACGCAGACGTGAGCGAACGGCCCGCCGAAAGGCGGGCCGTTTCGCGTCTGAGGTGTCACGAACGCGTGTGGTTTCGCGACGGGGAGACCGGCAGGCTCGGGGCATGTCCACGCACGCGTGTCATTCTGCGACACCAGACGTGTCGCAGAACGACACGCGTCAGGATGCGCGCGTGGCGGGCATCGCCCGCGAGCAGCACGGGGTCGTCTCGATCGCGCAGCTGAACGCCTGCGGCCTGACCAGCACGATGGTCAGCCGCCGCGTTCGATCGGGCCGCCTGCATCGCATCCACCGCGGTGTCTATGCCGTGGGCCACGATGCTCTGACGATGCGTGCGACGTTCGTCGCGGCGGCCCTGGCGTGCGGTGACGGAGCGGTCCTCAGCCACCGAGCGGCCGGCGCGTACTGGAGCTTTCTCAGCTGGGATGAGCGCACTCCGGAGGTCACCGTCACCGGCGCGGCACGGCGGGTCCCCGGCGTACGTGTGCATCGCACGCGCAGTCTGCAGCGGCGCGACGTCATGCGCCGCGACGCCATCCTCGTCACCTGCCCGGCGCGCACGCTGCTGGACCTGGCGCCGGTGCTGTCGGCGCAGGCGCTGAAGCGTGCCGTCCGCCAGGCACAGGCCGAGCAGCGCGTCAGCATTCGTCAGCTCGCCGAGATCCTGTCGCGCGCGGACCGGCGGCACGGTGCCGTCGCATTGCGCGCCCTCGTCGCCGAAGGCCCCACTCCCACGCGCAGCACGCTCGAAGACGTGGTGCTCGACCTGATCGCCGGCTCGGACATCGAGCGGCCCGAGGTCAACGCCGGCTTCGTTCTCGACGCTCGTCCGATCTTCCCCGACCTCCTGTGGCGCGAGCAGCGCCTGATCGTCGAGGCGGACAGTCGGACGTACCACTCGGGTTGGCTCGCCCAGTCAGACGACGCCGAGCGCCAGGCGATCCTCGAGGCCCAACGGCTACCGCGTGCTGCGCGTCACGTGGCGCCAGGCGCTCGACCGGCCGCGACAGACGCTCGCCCGTATCCGCAGTGCCCTCTAGGGTTCCCCCACGACGAGCTCGGCCTCCGCGCGGCGGATGATCTTCTTGCCGTTCTGCTCGCAGTTGGTCTCCACGAGCGCGACGCCGTCGGTCACCTCGCGCACCGTGCCGGTGACGCTCAGCTCGTGCTCGGGCAGCCCCATGCCGCGAAACTGCACCTCCAGGCGCCGCAGCGACGCGGGGCCGCCGCCGGCCTCGGTCGCGGCGCGCGCGACCTGGGCCATCGTGTAGAGGCCGTGCAGGATCCGCCCGGGCAGGCCGACCGCCTGCGCGAAGTCCTCGTCGACGTGGATGGGATTGAAGTCGCCCGAGGCGCCCGCGTAGCGGATCGTGAGGTACCGGTCGGGCGTGACCGTCAGGGGCGCGATCTCCTCGCCGGGCTCGAGCGCCATCTCAGGCCGCCCGCACGATGTTGGTCCACCTGCCCACGCAGACGGTCTCGCCGCGCTGGTTGACCGACTTCGACGCGAACGTGAAGAAGCCGTTGCCGCCGCGCTCGCTGATCTCGCTGACCGACGCGGTCGTGGAGATCTCGTCGCCCGCGACGACCAGCGGGCCCCAGATGAACTGCTGCCCGGCGTGCACGAGGCGCGCGAAGTCGATCTCCAGCTCGGGATCGAACAGCGCCGCCGCCACCGCGGGCATGCTGTAGACGACGGCGAACATCGGCGGCGCGACGACGTCGTCGTGGCCCGCCGCGCGGGCCGCCTCGACGTCGAGGTGCAGCGGGTTGCTCTCGCCGACGGCGGCCGCGTACTCGCGGATCTTCTCGCGCCCGACCGCGTACGTCGTCGCGGGATAGGCCTTGCCGACGACATCGGCGTTGACGGTCATGCGGCCGAGTTCTAGCAGGCGCCCGTCAGACGATGGTCGCCACGGTCCCGCCGTCCGCCGACCAGGCGGCGCCGGTCACCGCGCCCGCCAGTGCCGAGCAGAGAAAGACGATGACCGCCGCGATCTCCTCGGGCTCGGCGAAACGGCCGAGTGGGATCTTCGCGGCCTGCGCGTCCAGCGCCTCCTCGCGCGTGATGCCGCGCGCGGCGGCGGCCTGGTCGGCGAGCCCGCCCTCGGCCGTCCACAGCGGCGAGGCCACGGCGCCGGGCGCGACCGCGTTGACGAGCACGCCATCGCCCGCGTAGCGGTCGGCGAACACGCGCGAGAGCGACAGCTGCGCCGCCTTGGTCACCGCGTAGGCGGGGTTCGTCAACGACGGGCGCTTGCCCGCTGACGAGCAGACGTTGACGATCCGCCCGCCGCCGGCCGCCGCCATCAGCGGCCCGGCCGCGCGCATGAGCCGCATCGGCGCCATGACGTGCAGCTCCCACTGCGCCTGCCAGTCGGCGTCGGTGAGGTCCTCCAGCGAGCGCACGAAGCTCGTCCCCGCGTTGTTGACGAGCACGTCGACGGCGCCGAAGCGCTCGCCGCAGGTCGCGACGATTCGCTCGTCGTCGGCGGGGTCGGTGACGTCGGCGGCCAGGAACTCGCCACCGGCCTCCCCGCTCACCCGCGCCAGCTCGTCGCCATCGCGGGCGACGAGCAGCACGCGCGCGCCCTCGGCGCACAGCATCCGCGCGGTCGCGAGCCCGATGCCGCGCGTCGCGCCGGTGACGATGCAGGCCTTGCCGGCGAGCCCGAGCTCCATGTCACCCGACCGCAGGAGGGACCACGACCGGGGCGCCGGCTGACGCCGCGGCGAGGACCGTCGTGTTCTCGGCGACCTTGAACAGCGCCATGACGACCTCGAGGAAGATCCTCGTGTAGATCACCATGAAGAGGAACGCCAGCGGCGCGAGGACGATGAGCACGAGCACCCCGAGGCCGGCGTTGATCTGGAAGGCGACGGCCGTGTAGAACAGCGCCGCGAGCCCCGCCAGCACGATCGACACCACGTAGATGAACTTGATCACCTTCGGCGTGACCAGGTGTTCGAAGCTCAGGTCGAAGAGGGACTTCAGGAATCCTGGCGGTTCGCTGGGCATGGCGATGCTCCTCCGGTTGGGCACATCGATTCCCCGTCGCGCCGACGCTAGCGCGTTGCGCCACCATCACGTCATGCGCTCCCACACCGTCTATCGCACCTTCACCACACAGCAGCGCCGCCAGTTCGTGCGCATCACCGACGACGTCGCCGCCGCCGTCCAGGAGTCCGGCGTGCAGGAGGGGATGGTGCTCGTCTCGGCCCAGCACATCACCGCCGCGGTCTGGGTCAACGACGACGAGCCGGGCATCCTCGAGGACACGCTGGAGTGGCTGGACAAGCTCGCGCCGCCGTCCTGGCGCCCGCCGGCCAACGACGTCGCCGCCCAGCTCTCGCCCGAGCCCGGCGACTTCCGCCATCACCGCGGCGGCGAGGACAACGGCGACGCGCACTGGAAGAACCTGCTCGTGCACCATCAGGTGATCCTGCCGATCACCGACGGCGCCCTGGACCTCGGCCCGTGGCAGGCCGTCTTCTACTGCGAGTTCGACGGCGGGCGGCCCAAGCGGCTGGTCATCAAGGTGCTCGGCGAGTGAGGCACGGCGGTTACCGCCTGCGCACCTTCCAGACCTCCTCGCACGGCCAGGTTCCGGTAGCCCTCGGCCCAGCGATCCCACTGCGCGCGATTGCGCTGCGCGTGGTCCGGATCGTTCATCGCGGATCGGCCAGCAGCAGCTCGACGTTGCGGTCCTCGGGGCGGCCCTCGGCGCCGTCCTCGAAGCCCGCCTGCGGGTCGTTGTAGGAGAGCTCGCGCCCGATCGAGGCCAGCGTCTCGGGAGCGAAGCCCCCCGCGTCCGTGCCGGCCGGCGGCGTGGCCAGCGGCGCGCCGTGATCGACGAGCGTGCCGAAGATCGACAGCGTGCCGTCGCGGTTGTCCATGACCTCCAGCAGGCGCGACAGGATCGGCCAGTCGATCTCCGACGCCGTCTCGATGCCCCAGAAGCCGCCGCCGCCCGGGCGCCTGAACGCCGTGATGCGGTTCCTATGGGTGTGGCCGGCGACATAGGCGATGACGTTCGGATGTGCGAGCAGCAGCGCCTGCAGGTCGCCCCCGAGGTGCAGCGGCTTCGAGCTGCGCGGGTCCAGGTCGCAGCCGGGGCCGGTCAGCGCCCGCAGCGCGCAGTCGCCGGCGTCCTCGTCGGGCGCGGTGTTGACGAGGCTGCGGATCGGATGGTGGCCGAAGAGGATCACGAGCTCGTGGCGCCCGGCGGCGGCCGTCAGCTCGCCCTGCAGCCAGCGAAACTGCGGGTCGTCGAGGTTGCCGTTGGAGTTGATCGTGTCGCCCTCGGCAACGGTGTTGATCGCGATCATCCGGATCCCGGGCCTGGGGCTGAACGCGTAGTAGGCGGCCTGGCCGCGCGAGGCGCGCAGCTGAGCTGCGTCGACGTAGGCGAAGCCGTGCGCGTCGGCCTGCGCGCCGGTCGCGTGCAGCGCCTTGTAGGTCGGGCGGTCGGCGAACCCGCGGCCCGGATCGGGTGGCACGACGATGCTGCGCGCGGGGCTCGTCGCCAGGGCGCCGAGGCCCGCCAGGCCGGTGAGCGCGAGCGGCTTGAGGCAGCCGCGCGCGAGGTCGTCGAGCGGCTGGAGCGCGTGGAGGTTGCCCTGCACGGTGCCGTCGTGGTTGCCGAAGGCGACGTAGCTCGGCCGCTTGAGGCCGGGGGTGTCGAACGGCTGCTGCGCGCGATCCATGAGGCCCGGATAGCGCGGCCAGGCCGCGAACGCGCCCGACGGCCGGTTGGGGTCATAGAAGCGCCCGGACTCGAGCACGTCGCGATCGTCCTGCACGCCGGTGTAGCGCGCCGCCTCCCCCGGCGCCGCGGTGAGCGTGCCGCAGGCGAGGTCCTCGACGCCGGAGTTCGGATTCAGCCGCCCGCCCTCGAGCAGCGTCACGACCCACCGGGTCTCGTTGATCTGCTGGTTGTCGGTCGAGTCACCGGTCGTGATCGTGAGCGCCATGCGGGCGCGGCGGCGGCGCCGGCTGCGGATCGGGCTCGCGTCGAAGCGGTTGACCTGGCGGACGACCTGGTCGACCGTGAACGGCTCCAGCGCCTCCTGCGGGCGCCATGCGGACTCAAACGGCGACCTGCCGATGTCGAGCAGCTCGGCGCGGGCCGGCGACTCCTCGTCGGAGAGCTGGAAGTCCGTCAGCTGGGCGAAGTACAGCAGCGAGCGACGGCGCAGATGCCGGCGCGCGCCGGGCCTTGCTCCGAGATCGCCGCGCACCACGCGCCTCCATCCGGGGAGCAGGCGCAGATGCGAGTAGGCCGCGCCCGGATCGCCGCCGATCGTCGCCAGTGAGGTGGTCGGGGGCACGGTCGTCGCCGCGCCGGCCGGGGCTGCCGAGGCCGTGACGGCCACGACGACGACCACCATCAGGAGCGTGCGCACCCGCGAAACGTAGCGTGGGCATGAGCGCACTTGACCGCGCACTCCGGCTCGGCTACGGATTGGCGATGCGCCCCCTTCGTGTCGTTGCCCCCGCCGCCCTCGCCCTGGCCCTCCTCGGCGTCGCGCCGGCCCTGGCCGATCAGCAGATCGTCGCCGCCCCGATCGACCGATTCGTGACGACCGACATCACGATCGCCCCCGGCGAGGCGCTGACCTTCGCGAGCCATGACGGGCTCGTGCAGCACAACGTCACCGCGAAGGACAACGGCCCCGACGGCAAGCCGCTGTTCAGCTCGGCGACGATCGGCGGCGGCGACACCGCACCGGTCACCGGCTCGGACAAGCTCGGGCCCGGGACCTATGCCTTCTACTGCACGATCCACCCCGTTCAGATGAACGGCACGCTGACGGTCAGCGGCGACGCCGTCGCGCCGGACACGACCGCGCCGACGCTCGGGGCGCGGGTGGACACGAAGAACCTGCGCACGCTCGAGCAGCGCAACGCGCTGCTGGCGACGCTGACGTCGACGGAGGCGGTCGACGCGACGGTCACCGTGCGCGCGTTCGACGTGACCCTCGCCCGCCGCACCGTATCGCTGGGATCGGGCGCCACGGCGGTCGCCCTCAAGCTGACCTCGGCGGGGCTGCGCG
>JAXDFS010000167.1:0-8684 GCA_034665465.1 Solirubrobacteraceae bacterium | reverse complement strand
TGGACCTCGCAGCGGACGGCGATCGTGCTGATCAGGCCGGCCCCGATCTGCGCCCCGAAGTAGTCCGGCTCGTCCTCGCGCAGCTTCGAGCGCACCGTGATGCGCACGTCGCGCCCGCGCGGGATCGGCAGCGGCGCGTTGGGGCCGGGCGGATCGATCGCCGCGACGTCGGGCGCCTCGACGTACTCCAGCGCGACGCTCGTCCCGGGGTCGGTGACGAGCGGCGCCGCGCCCTCCAGCGTGCGCAGCGCGCGCGTCACCCGGTACAGCGGGGCTCCGTAGACGCTGTTGCCGAGGCCGACGTCGTGCAGGGGATGGCGCACCGAGACCTCGATCTCGACGGCGTCGACGTCGGGGTCGGGCAGTCCCGCGGTTGCGGTCGCGCCGCTCACCGCCTGGGCGACGAGCGCGACCCGGATCGCGTCGCGCGTGGGGGCGTCGTCGCCGAGGTGCGTGTAGAGGACCTCCGGGTAGCCGATGATCGGGCGGCGGATCTCGAGCGTGTCGGGCATCCCGGGCGGCGGCGGGCGGCCGGGATCGGGGTCCGGGGCAGGCGCGGGGATCTGCGTGACGTCCGGCGACTTGGGCGGGACGAGCCGCCGGAACGTCTGTGTCGCCGTCGACGACGGGCTCGGGTCAAGCGGGCCGCCGGCCGTGTGCTCGGGGCCCCCGCTGGACAGGTCGGCGAGCCGCACGCGAAACGCGTAGGTGTTGCCGTAGGACAGCAGCGTCGTGAGGCCGAGTGCCGTGCGCGACGGCGGCTGCGCCGCGGCGGTGCGCGACGTGAGCTCGTGCGGGGTCGTGTCGGGCTCGCACAGCGAGCCGCCGCGCCAGGTCGCGAAGTAGCGCGGCAGCCAGGCGTCGGCGGCGCTGGCGGTGGCCGGGCGCGTCGGGACGGGCTCGACCGTGAGCTCGCCGTCGAACGCGACGTCGAGCGGAGCCGGGAGGTCGGAGTGCACGCGCACGAGCGACTCCCACCGCGGCGGCGGGGCCGGGTCCGCGGGGGTGGGGGTGACGTCGGCGACGTCGACGCGGTAGCCGAGCACGCCGAGCGGAGCCTGCGATGCGGCGTCGAGAGCGTCGGGACCGGCCACGCGCGCCGCCAGCAGCGAGAGCTGATCGTTGTGCCAGGTCACGACCTGGCGGTCGTCCCAGCCGATCTGGATCCCGAGGTCGGTCGCGGGCGGCAGCTCGCCGTCGTCCAGCGTGACCTCGAGGTTGTCGGGCTGGCTGCAGTGCACGAGCTTGGCGAAGCCGTCGGAGTACGTCTCCGCGACGCGCATGGCGTCGTCGGTGCGGTCGTTGCCCGCGCCGCCCACGGCGAACTGCACCGCAGCGAACACGGTGCGCGGCGTGGCATCCAGCGGCGGGATCCGCGCGGCGTGCATTCGGATCTCGCCCGGCTGCGCCGCCGCCCAGGGGTCGGCGGGGTCGAGCGCGACGAACACGTAGCCGCCGTCGGCCAGCGCCGCGACCTGGGCGTCGTCGAGGTCGATCGACAGCGTGTAGCGCAGGCCCAGGGCCGCCGCGAGCAGCGGCTGGCGCAGGGCGTAGGAGATGACCTCGCCCCAGCTGATCGCCTGCGGGGCCGGCGGCAGCTTCGGGACCGGGGGGTCGTCGCAGCGCATGGCGCAGGCGTAGTCCTCCGCGCCGGTCGTCAGCTCGCCGTCGGGCGGCGCGCCGCCGGCGGCGACGAACGAATCCGGCAGCGCCTTGCGGATGCGAGTGGTCACGGGCGCCGCGGCGACAGGCGCCGCGATGGTCGCCTTGACGGTCACGATGCTCTCCAGGGCGCGGAACGTCGACGCCGGATCGGCCGGCCGCGAGTACGCCGGCGCGACCGCGACGGCGGCCGCCGGATCGGGCATGGTGGCCAGCCCGGCGTTGACCATGACCTGCAGCGCGGGCCGCCCGGCGGCGAACGGCGGCGTGGCGGGGTCGTTGGCGACGAGTGGATCGACGAGCGGGTCGACGCTCGGGATCAGCAGCGCGTTGAGCGTCAGCGTCCGGCCGCCGTCCCAAGCCTGCGGGAACGTCATGAGCGCGAGGCGCAGGTCGGCGTTCACAGCGACACCGTCTCGGCGAAGGCCCAGCTGCCGTCGAAGGAGACGTGGATGACGAACGCGATGCTGATGTGGATCCCGACTGCGACCTGGGCGCTGATGTCCGCGTGCGACGGCGGCAGCTCGATCGGCATCTCGATGTGGATCGCCGCGCTCAGGGTCAGCGACGCGCTCGCCACGCCGCCCATGACGTCGACCTCGGCGCGCCCCGTGAGCATCGCTCCGAGGTCGATGGTGCTGTCGGTGATCTCGAGGCTCAGGCCGAGCACGATCGACGCGCTGCCCGAGGCGACCACGACGTCGATGCCGAGCCCGAGCCCGAGCCCCGCCTCGATGTAGACGTCGAGCTTGCCGTCGTCGATCCCCAGCACGATCGCGCCGGTCCCGGCGAGCGGCGAGACCAGCCAGTGAAACGGCGTCTCCCGGCTGCCCAGGCCGACGTGGAAGGCGGCGGCGGTCGGCAGCGTCAGCGTCAGCCCGAGGTCCAGGCCGAGATCGGTGACGCTGCCGAAGCCGAGCGGGATCTCCGGCAGCGTGAAGCCCTGCCTGACGGTCAGCTGCTGACCCGAGAAGCCGACCTCGAGGTCGGCATCCCCGCCGAGGCTCTTTGCGATCTCGCCCAGACCGGTGAGGATCTTCTGGATCGGCTGGAGCTTGTCGCCGAGCTTGATCTCGGGCGGACCGCCGGTGGGACCGACGAACCCCGGCCTGACGTCGGCGCCGGCCTGGAACCTGCCCCATACCGTGACGAGGTCGCCGAAGCCGTCCACCGCCGCGACGAAGGAGATGTTGTTGAGCTCCAGGTGCCAGTTCGGGGCACCGGGCTTGGCATCGAGCTTGAGCATGCCGGCGGCCGGGTCGCCGGCCGGCGACTGGTATGCCAGCTTGACGTGGACGATCGCGAGCTCCAGCAGGCTGCGGTCGCCCTCGGTGATCGGCCACGTGTAGGTGCGCGAGAACCCGTCGCCGCTGATCGGCAGCGTCTTGTCGAGGCCCACGGGAATCGTGAGCGCACTGGCGAGGCTCGGGAAGAGCCCGCCGACGCCGAGCAGCGCGCCGACGTCGGCCAGTTGCGGCTCGTTGTCGAAGGCGAGCCCGCCGCCGTCGTCGGCGATCTGCGGATGCTCGAAGAGGCTCTTCGACGTGCCGGTGCCCTGCAGCAGGCCGTAGAACGTCGCCGGCGTGCCGGGCACCTGCGCGTCCTCGGGGTCCATGAGCCGCCACTCGCCGGCGTTGC
This sequence comes from Solirubrobacteraceae bacterium, assembly GCA_034665465.1. GTDB lineage: Bacteria > Actinomycetota > Thermoleophilia > Solirubrobacterales > Solirubrobacteraceae > CADCVQ01. Next base: position 5,384 of record JAXDFS010000167.1, on the reverse strand, counting down.
TGCGCGTCATCGGGACGGGATGCGCTGGGTCGACGGCGGTCGGCTGCTGCTCGTTGCTCGGGCGGCGCGCGATGCTCCACTGCCCGTCCTTGGGCAGCCGGGGGGCGCCGAACAGCGCCACCTGCAGCTGGGCCGGCCCGGCCCCGTCGAAGGGCGCGGCGGCCGCGGCGAACGACGACACGGCCATGGTGAAGCGGCTCGCCGCCGCCCCGCTCTTGGTTGCGACGCCCGCGGTGGCGCCTGCGGTGCGCCCGGCCTGCGCCATGAGCTCGAGAATGTCGTTTGGCTGCGGCGGCGGGCCGACGGTGGTCGTCGCCCAGCCCGCGATCGTGCGTCCGGCCGCCGACGGGCTTGCCTGCTTGCCGTCGGCGGAGACGTCGATGCCCGCGGCGAAGACGACATCGGCGTCGAAGAAGACGCGGGCGTAGTCGAAGCCGGCGGCCGTCGTCTGCTCGCCGGGAAAGCGCAGGTCGCGGATGTTCTCCAGATGCTCGACCGGCCCTGCCAGGACCCGGCCCTTGAGCAGCTCGAAGCGACCGTCGCCGACGGCCTTCCAGCCGGAGTCGTGCTTGAGGACCTCGCCGTCGTCGTGGCGGTCGAAGACGACCGTGCGCTGGACGCGGATCGACCACGGCAGGATCCAGAGCTGAAACTGCACCAGCTCGTGCGCGGTGCGGCCCGTCAGCACGTTGAACATCGCGCGGACGACGCCGGTGTCGTCGACGTCGGGATCGAACCAGTCCGAGAAGACCGACGTTCCCCAACCGGTGAGGCCCACGCGGCTGACGGGGATCGACGCCCGGCCGCTCGTCCTGAACGTCTCGTCGAAGAAGAACGCCGGGGTCGGATTCTTGCCGGGCTCCGGCGGCACGTTGGGCTGCACGTCGATGCCGATGACGTGCGCGCCGTAGTCCGAGGCGCTCGGGTCGTTCTCGTCGTAGCCCACCCACGCCTTGCCCGGGAGCACGGCGCCGAAGTCCCGGGGCTCGCCCGCGCGGATCGCGAGCGCACGCGCGCCGGCGAGGTCCTCTTCCGGGAACTCGGGCACCTCGACGGCGTACAGCGGGTTGCCGGCGGGGGTCACCGTCGCCACGCCGTCGTGCAGCTCGGCGGTGATCCCGAAGGGCAGCGTGAAGCGGGCGAGGGTCGGATGCGAGCCCGCGCCTCGCGCGTACTGCTCGAGCGCTCGCGCCGGCACGACCGGCACCGCCTCGTCGACGGCGACGATGAACATCGTCGGCGTGCCGTCGTCGGGCGAGTACGCGGCCAGCCAGTCGGGCACCGCGTCGGCGTCGACCACCGGCTCCCAGGAGATGCCGGGCACGGTGAAGACCACCGCCGCGCTCGAGCCCGCCATGAGCCGCAGGCCGTCGAAGCCGAGCGGCATCGCGCGGCCGCCGCCGGCCATGAGCTCGATCCCCCAGAGGTCGGCGTTCGTCGAGACGTCGAGCAGGCGCAGCAGCGGGAACCGCGCCCTCGAGGTCTGCATCATCGCCCCGGGGGTGTCGACGTTCGCCTTGAACACGTCTCCGGCGGCGAGCGCATCGCCCACGATCGCCAGCCGGACCGGCTCGCCGGGGGTCCAGAAGACCGTCGTCGAGACCGGGCCCAGCTCGTCGTGGGGGTCGACGCCGACGTGGCTGGACGCGTAGGGGTCGGGCAGCGTCGGGATGATCTCGCGCGCCGGGAAGGTCAGCGTGGCGAGTCCCGAGACGACTCCGGCGCCGGACAGCCTGCCGAGGATCGACAGGGTCTCCGGGCCGTTGACCGGGATCAGCGCGTTCTCGGCGACGAGCGCGAACTGCGCATCGGAGCCGCCGAGGTCCGCGTGGATGTCGATGCTCGTGCCGTCCTTGTCGAGTGTCCGCACGACGATTCCGCGGTGACGCAGGTCCAGCCGCGCGCCGTCGGCCATGACGGGGCGGTCGAGCACCGCGTCGACGATCCCGCGGCACAGCAGCGAGTCGCTCACCGCGGTCGCGGTGAAGCGCACGAGATCGCCGGCGGGCTGCTCGAATGACACGAGCGACGCGGTACGGGGCAGCTTCGGCTGGGTCGGGAGCGCGGTCGCGGGCGAGTCGGCCTCCCAGAGCCCGTAGCGCTCGGGACCACGCGCGGTGGCCGTCTCCGCGTCCACGACGAGTGCGTCGGCCGTGAGCGCGACGAGGGTCGTGACCAGCCGCGTCGAGCTCGGCGAGGTCCCGTAGCGGGCGCTCAGCCCGGGCTCCGGGAAGGCGGCCAGGCCCCAGGCGCGCCGGGGCTGCGGCAGATCCTCGGGGGCGGCGTCGCTGATCGGGAAGATCGCTCCGCCACGGGTGACCGGCGCGGTCCCCGAGAGCTCGAACTGGCCCGATCGCGAGCTGCTGACCGTGATCGCCCCGGACACCGCGTCGCACGGCACGACGACCGAATCCGGCAGCTCCGACGTGCCCGGCTGGGCGCCGGGCCGCGCGGAGAACGCGATCACGTCGCCGTAGACCCCGGCCGTGGCGTCGCCGTCGAGCTCGAAGGTCGCGCCGCCAGGTGCGAACGCGGCCCTCGCGCCGGGGAACGCCCCCAGGCGAGCATCGGCGAGATCGAGGCCGAAGCCGGCATCCGGCGCCCCGGCCTGCGGCGTCGCCGGGTCGCAGGCCATCTGCAGGGTCAGCAGGGCGGCCCCGTCGAGGCGGATCTGGTCGTCGGCGAACTCGACGTTGCCCGAATGGTCGAGCGTCGCGCTCGCGAACGGCACGCCCATGAGCCCGGTCCCCCCGAACGCCAGGTCGCCGCCGAGCAGCGAGGCCGTGAACCACAGCACGCCGTGACCGAGCCCGCCGCGCGTGGCGCTGGGCGGGGGTGAGAACTCAGGGGTGAGGATGTGCCCGAACGTCACCCCGTCGCGCACGAGCGCGGTTCGGGTCGCCAGGAAGTGCAGCGGCACCGGCCGCGGGAAGAACAGATCGCCGATCGACGGGTGGCGGTCGATCAGAGCGATCGGCGCAGCGTGTGCGACGAGGTTGTCGCGCAGCGTCGCGCGCTGAGCCGTGATGGCCCTTGCCAGCTCGCCCAGCCGCCCGACGTCCGGCACCAGACCTCCCCCTGCGACCCCGATGTCCGCAACCTTGGGACGACCCTCCCAGCGCCGTCGCAGCGGCGGAGTGACATCCGTCACTCACCGGCGCGACGTGCGGCCACCCCGGTCTGGTGCGCCCGGCGGCCGCCTGACGGCGAAGACCAGCAGCGTGACGGCGGGCGGGATCGTCGCCGGGAGGACGTCGTAGACGAGGAAGAGCTGGTCCCAGGCGAGCGAGAGCACGAGCATCGCCGCGGCAGCGGCGAGCTGCGGACGGCGCTCGGCGGCGAGGATCGCGCCCACCACCGCGGCGGCGAAGAAGTCGCCGTAGCCGAGGCCCGCGCCGCCGAAGGAGGCGGATTGCAGCTGCGGCAACCCGGCGCCGGGCGACGCTGCCACCAGCACGGCGTTGGGCGCCTGCAGCCTGTTGGAGAACACGAGGTAGGCGTCGATCGCCGCCATCGCGACGATCCCGGCCTTCAGCAGCGTCAGGGGCGCCGCGCCCGCCAGCAGCCGCCCGAGCGTCACCGCCGACCCGGCGATGAGCAGCGCCGTCGCCGCCTGTCCCGAGCGGTCGCCGGGGTACTGCCAGGCGAGTGCGAGCAGCACGAGCGCGAGCACCGCGAAGGCCGGGCGCGCTCCCCGCGCGGCCCACCCGAGCGCGAGCGCGCACCCGGGCGGGACGCCGACGAGCGCGACCCAGGTCAGCGCGTCGGCGGTCGAGGGGACGAGCTCGATCGCGGCCACCACGACCGCGATCGACAGCGGCAGCACGAGCGCCCAGGCCGGGGTGCGCAGGCGCCGGGCCCACACGGGCAGCCCCGCCGCGGGCAGCGCCACGCAGGCCGCCTGGGCGACGAGCAGCGCGAGGTTGTCGGAGGAGAAGAACACGCGGGCCGTCAGCGCGCCCGCGCCGGCGCCGGCGCGGCTACGCCTCGGGGCGCGCCCAGCCGCGCTGCTGGCGACACAGCCGGCACAGCACCTCGACGTCCTCGGGACGCTCGCCGGCGTGGTCGGCGTAGTCGTGGCGGCGCTCGCCGGCGAACCAGATGTGCCCGCACTGGTCGCACGGTCGGTCGTTGGGATGCGGCCAGTCCTCGGGGTGGCGGTCCTCCTCGGTCATCGGCTGGAGCCGGCGCGCGCCGCGCCCTGGCGGGCGGAGAGGTCGCCGCTGGAGACCTTGAAGGCGATCGTGTCGATGTAGTCGCGGCGGCCGTCGCGCGTGCGCTTGGTCGCCTGCGCGGGGGTGACGGCGAGGTCGGCCAGGTCGCGGGCGGTCTCGGGGTCGAAACAGCGGGCGTCGAGCCATTTGGCCGTCTCCTCGTCGTCGAAGCCGGCATCCGACCAGGCTCTGGCGGCGACCGCGGGATCCTCGCCGCGGTCGGCGAGCTCGCCGTAGCGGGTGATCGTGTCGACGCTCGTTCTTGACCCTGACCAGTGATGCATGGTGCCCGTGCTCCCGCCGTCGTGGCAGCCGTTGTACCCCATCGGCCCGGCCGCCGCCCGCCGGACGCTACCGTGAGGCGATGGCCGAACGCCTGGGCTCTGACCGCACGAACGGGCTGCTGCTCGTCGTGGCGATGATCGCGGTGATGTGGATCACCGAGGTGATCGACGTCATCGACAACCACCGCCTGGACCAGTACGGCATCCATCCGCGCAACATCGACGGGCTGCCGGAGATCGTGTCGGCGCCATTCCTGCACGTCGGCTTCGGCCACCTCATCTCCAACACGGTGCCGTTCGCGATCATGGGCGCCGCGATCGCGCTCGGCGGACTCGTGCGCGTCGCGACGGTGACCGCGCTCGTCGGGCTCGTCAGCGGGCTGGGGACGTGGCTCATCGCCCCGGCCAACACGGTTCACCTCGGAGCCAGCGGGCTCGTCTTCGGCTACGCGACCTACCTCGTCTCGCGCGGCGTGCTCAGCAAGCGCTTCGCGGACCTGGCGGTGGGCGCGTTCGTCGCCGTCGTCTGGGGCATCGGCCTGCTGCAGGGGCTGCTGCCCCAGGAGCGGATCTCCTGGCAGGCGCACGTCTTCGGGGCCATCGGCGGGGTGATCGCCGCGTCGATCCTCGCGGGTCGCCGGGCCGAGCCGCAGCCCGCCATCTGAGCGCTCAGGCGGCGATCGCCGTGCGCGGCGCGACGCTGCGCCGCTGGGGTGCGGGCGGCGCAGCGGCAACGCGCTCGGGTGTGCACAGCCCGCCGACGTCCGGCGCGCGCTGCAGGACCGCGGGCAGCCGGACGAGCGCCAGGGCGCCGAGGATCGCCGGCAGGCCGAGCTGGAAGGCGCGGTAGGCGAGGACGGCCGCGGCGGCGGTGCCCAGCGGCGTG
>JAXDFS010000166.1:0-5617 GCA_034665465.1 Solirubrobacteraceae bacterium | reverse complement strand
ATCGACATCGACCCACAGGCCAACGCGACGCTCGGCATCGGCGCCGAGAAGGACTGCGAGCCGAACATCTACGACGTGCTTGCCGGCCGCGCGGACCTCTCCAGTGCCGTGCGCGACACGGCGATCGCCACGCTCAAGCTCGTGCCCGCGCACCCGGACCTCGCGGGCGCGAACGTCGAGCTGCCGCGCGAGCCCGGCTCGGAGACGCTGTTGCGCAAGGCGCTCGCGGGCTTTCGGGAGCGCTTCGACTACATCCTGCTGGACTGCCCGCCCTCGCTGGGCCCGCTGACGGTCAACGCGCTCGTGGCCGCCGATCGCGTCATCGTGCCCGTGCAGACCGAGTACTTCGCGCTCGAGGGGCTCGCGGGCCTGCTCGACACGCTCGCGCTGATCCGTCGGGAGCTCAACCCGAGCCTGAAGATCGCGGGGATGCTGCTGACGATGCACGACGGGCGCACGCGCCTGGCGCGCGACGTCGAGCGCGAGGTGCGACAGCACTTCCCGTCGCTGGTCTTCGACACGGTGATCCCGCGCAACGTGCGCGTCGGCGAGGCGCCGAGCTACGGGCGCCCGGTGACCCACCACGATCCGCACTGCGCCGGCGCCGACGCGTACTTCGAGCTCGCCAAGGAGGTCGTGCGGGCCGGGGCGGGGCCATGAGCAGGCCGGCTCGCGGCATGGGCCGCGGCCTGTCGGCGATCCTGTCGCCCTCGGCGGCCCCAGACGATGGCGACGACCTGCGGCTGCTGCCGGTCGACCTCATCACGCCCAACGCGCGCCAGCCGCGCCGCGCGTTCGACGAGGCCGCGCTGGAGGCGCTCGCCGGCTCGCTGCGCGAGCGCGGCGTGCTGCAGCCGGTGCTCGTGCGCCCCGTGGCAGGCGGGACGTACGAGCTCGTCGCCGGTGAGCGGCGCTGGCGCGCCGCCCGGATCGCGGGCCTGGAGAGCATCCCTGCGCTCGTGCGCGACCGCGACGACGGCGACTCGCTGCAGGCGGCGCTGATCGAGAACATGGCGCGAGAGGATCTCAACCCGGTCGAGGAGGCGCGCGCCTGCGCCGCGCTCGTCGAGGACCTGGGCCTGACGCGCGAGACCGTCGGCCTGCGCGTCGGCCGCAGCCGCGTCGCGGTGTCCAACCTGCGGCGCCTGCTCGATCTGCCCGACGAGGCGCTCGAGCTGCTCGAGCGCGGCGAGCTGTCATCCGGGCATGGGCGGGCACTGCTGCTCGCCACCGATAACGCCGACCGCCGCAGCCTGGCGCGGTCGGCCGCGGCCGAGGGCTGGTCGGTCCGCACGCTGGAGGCGCGCGCCCGCGCCGCGAAGGAGCGCGCCCCGGCCAAGCGCGCGGCCGCCCGGCCGGCGGCGCACCCCGACCAGCAGGCCGCGGCCGCGGAGATCGCCGAGGCGCTCGGCGGCGCGCTCGGCGTCGAGGTGCGGGTGCGTCCCCGCGCGGGCGGCTACCGCGTCGAGCTGGCGTTCGACGATCCCGCCGAGGCGCTCGATCTGGCCCGCCGCCTGCGCCCTCGCGCGGTCGCATGACCTCCCGCTAAACTCGTCGGCCCCCACGGGCGATTAGCTCAGTCGGTTAGAGCGCTTCTCTGATAAGGAAGAGGTCCCAGGTTCGAGTCCTGGATCGCCCATTGGAAGGCCCTGGAAATGCGGCCCTTTCTGCGGATGGGACACCCCCGGTGGTTTCCTCTCGCGTAGCGCGAACGCGCCCGGGGTATGCGGCAGATGCCACATTCCTCGATGCGAAGGAGTCGGTCATGGAGACTTCGTCGGTGCCTGCCGAAACCCGGTTCGAGCGCGATCCCACGCGCGGGACGAGCACGGGCGAGCGGATGACGTTCGTCCCGACGCCGCTCGCCGACCCCGGCCCGCTCGGGCTTGCCGCATTCGCCCTCACGACGTTCGTGCTGTCGATGTTCAACGCAGCCCTCATCGGCAAGGGCGGTGAGCCGGTGGTCTTCGGCCTCGCGCTCGCCTACGGCGGCTTTGCGCAGCTGCTCGCCGGGATGTGGGAGTTCCGCACCGGCAACACCTTCGGCGCCGTCGCCTTCACGAGCTACGGCGCGTTCTGGCTGAGCTTCTGGGCGTTCGTGCAGTTCTACGAGAAGTCGGTCCCCGCGGCCGACGCCGGCCACGCCGTCGGCCTGTACCTCATCGCCTGGGGCATCTTCACGGCCTATATGTTCGTCGCGTCGCTGCGGACGACGTCGGCCGTCGCGCTCGTCTTCTTCCTGCTCGCCGCGACCTTCTTCCTGCTCGGGATCGGCAACGCGGGCGGGCACGCGAACATCGTCAAGCTCGGCGGCTACGTCGGCATCGCGACGGCTGTGGCGGCGTGGTACGCGTCGTTCGCCGCGGTGACGAATTCGACGTTCGGCCGCGTCGTGCTGCCCGTCGGCCCGCTGGCGCGGCGGTAGAGCCTCCCGGTCATCTGCCGGCGCTGCGCTCGTCACCGAGCGCAGCGAGCCGGCCGATCCGCGGGCCTACCGGGCCGTCAGCTCTCCGGCGCCTCGTCGGCCGCTTCCTCGGCCTCCTCGCCGAGCTCGACGATGTCGCCCTCGGTGAAGAGCACCTTCTCCATCGCCGCCTTCCACTTCGGCGTGCGGCGCAGCAGGAACTCGAGGTCCATCGCGAAGTGCTTGAACTCCTCCTGCTGGGCGTTCTCCATGATCGCCTTCGCCTGAGCGTCGGTCTCCACGGCGATGCGCTGGTCATACCAGCTGATCGCCTCGGCCTCCTCCTGGAGGGAGACGACCATCCGGGCGAAGGTCCGCGCCTCCGCGCTCAGCTCATCGGGCGGCTCGTGGTACTGGTCAAAGCCCATCGGGTCTCCTCTCGTCGCGGCCGGCGCGCTGCGCGAGACGTGTACCCGCCGGGCGGCCGGGTCACCCGCCGGGCTCGCCGCCGCCACGAGGTCGAAGCGCAGGCCGCCCGTGCTTGGACACCCGGCCAGGGTCCGGCAGCCGCGCGCCTGGGAGGCTCGCTGCAGACATGCGCGAGCGCAGCGACACGGACGGCGCCGCGCCCGCGACCGGGGCGCCGGTGCTCATCGCCGGCGACGACGGCGTCGCGGTCCGCGTCCGGGAGGAGATCACGGGCGCGGGCGTCGCGACGGTCGCCGTCTGCTCGCGCCCGGACTCGCTGGCCGCGCTCGCCGCCGCTGCCGCGGGAGCACGGGTCGTGATCGGCGACGCCGCATCGGCGGCGACCTGGGAGCAGGCCGGCGCCGGTGGCGCGCGCGCCATCGGACTGCTCGGCTCCGACGACCTGCACAACCTCAACGCCGCGCTGCTCGTCGCCGACCACACCCAGGACGCGCCGATCGTCGTGCGGCTGTTCTCGGCCGACCTCGCCCACGGCGTCGAGGGGATGCTCGGGGGTCGCGGCAGCGTGCTGTCGGAGATCGAGGTCGCCGCGCCGGCGTTCGTGCAGGCGGCGCTGTCGGGCAACACGGGCCAGCGGGTGACGATCGCCGGGCACGTGCTCGAGGTCGCCGAGGTCTATCCCGACGATCCGTCGCTCGTCGTCGCGCTGTGCAACGCCGACAACCCCACCGACGTCCTGCCTCCGCGCCAGCGCCTGAGCGGTCTCGTGCTCGGGCTCGTCGACCCGATGTCGGTCGTCATGGGGGCGCGCGGCGCCCTGCCGCCCCAGATCGCGCAGCTGCGCCTGTCGCAGGAGCGCGCCCGCGACGAGAGCCGCCGCCGCCGCGCGTCGAAGCGCGCACGGGCGCAGGGCGCGCTGCGCGTGGTGCCCCGGCGCGCGTTCGCGCTGCTCGGGGTGATCGTCGCGGTGGCGAGCATCAGCACCGCGGTCTTCGCGCTGTCGGACCACCTCGGCCTCGTCGACGCCGTCTACTTCACCGCGACGACGATGGCGACCGTCGGCTACGGCGACGTGAACCTGTCCGGTGCGCCCGACTGGCTCAAGCTCTACGACGTCGGCCTCATGGCGGTGTCGGCGGTCCTGCTGGCCTCGGTGCTCGCCTTCGTGACCGACATCCTCGTCAGCTCGCGCATCGACCGCGCCCTCGGCCGCTACCCCCGGCCGACCCGCGACCACGTCATCGTGTGCGGTCTGGGCAAGGCCGGCGCGCAGATCCTCGCGAGCCTGCACGAGCTCGGCATCCCGTGCATCGGCGTCGACCAGGACCAGGGCGCGTTCGGCATCGCCGTCGCGCGCCAGCTCGAGGTGCCGGTGCTGTTCGCCGACGCGCGCACGCCGGGGTCGCTGGACGCGGTCAACCTCAAGACGGCGCGGGCGATCCTCGCCGTGACCAGCGACGATCTCGCGAACCTGCAGTGCGGCCTGGCCGCGCGCGAGCACAACCCTGAGGTCCGGATCGTCCTGCGCATCTTCGACCCGACGCTCGCCGAGCGCCTGGACCGCAGCGCCGAGCTCGACCTCACGCGCTCGATCTCGGCGCTCGCGGCCCCGGCGTTCTGCGCGGTCCTGCTCGGCCGCGGGCGCGCCGCGGCGCTGCCGCTGTCCAACGTGCCGCTGCGCGTGCTCGAGACCGAGGTCCCGGCCGGCTCGCCGCTCATCGGCCGCCGCATCCGCGACGTCCATCACGACGGCGAGCTGCGGATCCTCGCGCTCGCGGGCACCTGGCGCCCGCGCGACGACCTCAGCGTGGCGGCCGGCGCGGCGATCGCCGTCGTCGGCACCCGGCGCGCGTGCGACGAGCTGCTCGCGGCCTGAGCCTCAGGAGAACACCGGCAGGCGCACGAACACGATCGCCAGCGTCAGCGCCCAGACCGCGCCGAGCAATCGCCGGTCGTCCGACAGCGCCGCGAACGGCACTGCCCACGCGACGTACCACGGCAGCAGCCAGGCCGTCGTCACGAGCAGTGCGACGAACGCCCAGCCGGCCGACGTCAGCCAGTCGGCTCCGCGGCGCGTGCGCACGAGCAGGACGCCGACGGCCGCCAGCAGCAGGGCGTCGGCCACGAGGTGACCCCAGCCCGGCAGGCTCGCGGCGCCCGCCAGCCGGGCGATCTCGGCCGGGAAGCTGTGGATCGCGACGTCGTGCTGCTGGGAGCCGAGCTCGCCGGCGAGGTTCAGCAGCGGCGTGCCGAAGACCGCGAACGCGCACAGCGTCAGCGCGGCGCCGGTCGCCACCGCGGCGACCGCCGGGCGGCGCAGGCGCGGCGAGCCGGCGACCAGGAACGGCAGCGCGACAAGCGCCGACAGCTTCACGGCGGCGGCCGCGACGAGCGCGCCGGCACCGGTCCGCGCCTGACCCGCGGTGACGGCCAGGACGCCGACGAGGACGAGCGACTCGAGCAGGAGGTCGTTGTGCGCGCCGCCGACGCCGTAGACGAGGACCAGCGGGTTCAGGCCCAGGGCGAGCACCGCCTGCGCCGGCGGGCGCCCGAGGCGCTCGGCGCAGCGCCACAGCAGCAGCACGCACGCGATCGCGCAGATCGCCGCCAGCGCCTTCAGCGACCACAGCGCGGCCGCGACGCTCAGCGGGGCGAGGGCATAGGTCGCGGTCGTGAAGAGCGGGCCGTAGGGCGTGATGCCGTGATTCCAGAGCAGGAACGGGCGCACGGCGTCGTGTCCGATGGCGATCGACGCGTGGCTGTAGGGATTGACCCCGTGGGCGC
>JAXDFS010000165.1:0-3412 GCA_034665465.1 Solirubrobacteraceae bacterium | reverse complement strand
CACTTCAGCGGCCCGATCGCCGATCTGCAGGCGCGCGAGAGCGGCCTGCAGCGCGCCCTCGACATCCAGCAGGCGATCCTCGACAAGCTGCAGACCGACCTGCGCACCGACCGCGCCCGACTCGTCCGCCTGCGCCGCAACCTCGCCCGCGACCGCCGTGTGCTCGCGACGCAGCTGCGCGCCGTCTACGAGACGCCGGACGCCGACATCCTGAACGTCATCCTCGACGCGCACGGCTTCTCGGATCTGCTCGAGCGCGTCGATCAGCTCAAGCGGATCGGGCACCACAACGCGCAGGTGACCCACGACGTCGGGCGCGCGCGCGTCGCCGTGGCGCACGAGACGCGCACGCTCGCGACCGACGAGCACCGCCAGCGCCAGGTGACCGCCGCCGCGCTCACCGAGCGCGACCAGGTCAGCCAGGTGCGCATCGCGCTCGTCGCGCGCCAGATGGTCTACGTCCGCGCCCGCGATCGCCACAGCGCGCGGCTGGCGGCGCTCGGCGCCAGGCGCCGCGCGCTGGCCGCGCAGATCGCCAAGCAGAACGCCGCCGCGCTCGCCGCGCAGAACTTCGCCTTCGGCGCCCCGGCGGGCCTCGCGCCCACCGGCGCGGCCGACCCGTTCGGGTCTCACGGCGGCACCTGGGGCTTCTTCCCCGCGCCCGGCACGAACTACAGCGTCGGTGCGGAGCCGCAGATCGCCGCGCGGCTGGACCGTCTCGGCAAGGCCCTTCACCTGCACCTCATCGGGCTGTCGGGCTACCGCAGCCCGCAGCACTCCGTCGAGGTCGGCGGGTTCGCCAACGACCCGCACACGCGCGGCCAGGCGTCCGACACGCCGGGGGTCGAGGGCGTCGGTGAGAGCACGCTCGAGGCCTACGGGCTCACGCGCCCGTTCGCCGGGGCGGCCGAGGCCGACCACATCCAGCTGCGCGGCTGACCCGCAGCATCAGCGGCGCACGACGTGGCTCTTGGAGATCCGCGCGTGGACGCCCTTGGTGCGGTCGACGACCTGACTGACGACGTAGTCGGTCGCGGCGCTCATGTAGGCGTAGGCCACGGCCCGCGACATCCCGAACTCGCCGGAGAGGAAGGCGATGCCCTCGCGCACCGCCTGCTTCATCGCCTCGTCGAGGTCGGCGTTGAGACCCACCGGCATCCAGAAGTCGGCGGTCTCGCCGAACGGCGCGTCGAGCTCGCCGCGGCCGCCGGGGATCGCCCTGCTGCCGTGCTTGAGGACGGTCAGGCGAAACGTCCCGCGCAGCGGCGCCTCGAGGGCGGTCAGCGCGACCTCGCCGTCGCCCTGGCGGTAATGCGGGTCTCCGACGAAGAACTTCGCGCCAGGCGCGAAGACCGGCAGGTAGAGCGTCGCGCCGACGGTCAGGTCGCGGATGTCGATGTTGCCGCCGGCGACCGTCGGCGGGATCGAGTTGACCGGGTCTGAGGTGTCCAGCGCCACGCCCGTGATCCCCATGAACGGGTCGATCGCGAACTCCATGCGGTGCTGCGGACCGCCCGGCAGCAGCGCGCGCTGCTCGCCGCGGATCTGGCGCACCGGCGTGAAGATCGAGACGTTGTGGAACTTCTCGGGGTGGACGGCGCTCGCGTCGGGCTCGGGCTCGGGCGTCTCGGGGAACTCGCCGGGCAGGGCTCCCTTGCCGTGGCGGTTTGAGATCACCCCGTACGGCGCGCGCGGCACGAGGCCGACGACGTCGATGCGCAGCACGTCGCCGGGCCGCGCGCCGAGGACGTCGACCGGGCCCGTGACGATGTGCGGCCCGTCCTTGGCGAAGTCGTGCGCCAGGTCGGAGGCGGCGATCGCGCGGGCGTCGTCGAGGACGTCTGCCGCGCGCACGCCCTTGCTCGCGAAGTAGCGCACGGGGTCGCGGCCCTGGTCCTCGAGGATCCCCTCGTGCGAGACAGTGTCGAAGGTCACGAGCGAGCCGGACGCGACGCTGCGGACGGGCTTTGCGTCGCGGTTGGGCAGAAAGCCCCAGCGCACGCTCTCGGGCGTCGAGCTGACGTAGTGCCCGGGGCGCGGCCCGCGCCCGCTCTGCAGCACGCGCGGCCCCGGGCCGTCGGCCGCTGCGGCAGCGGCGGCCGCCTGGGCGCCGGACGACAGCGTCCACGCCGGTGCGATCGCGCCGGCTCCGATCGCCATCGAGGCACGCAGCAGGTCGCGCCGGCCGATTCCCTGCGAGAGCACCTCGAAGGCCTCCTCGGGGTGTGACTCGGATGCCATCCGCACCGTCCCTTTCTCGTTCTTTGCCCGCAGAGCCGCACACCGTAGTCGCGCGCGGAGGCTGCCGCACTGGCCCGAGCGTCGAAAGGATCGGGCGCCGGCCTGGCCCGCGTAGACTCGCTCGCATGGCAGAAGCGGCCGTCCTGCTCGTGGACGACGACGCTCCGATCCGGCGCATGCTCGAGCGGACGCTCACGGCGGAGGGCTACGACGTGGCTGCCGTCGGCGACGGCGGAGCCGCGCTCGCGCACGTCGAGCGCTCGCTGCCCGACCTCATCGTGCTCGACGTGGCGATGCCCGGGCTGGACGGCCTGGCCGTCACGCGCAGGCTGCGCGCCAAGGGCCTGGCGGTGCCGATCCTGCTGCTGACCGCGCGCGACGCGCTCGCCGAGCGCGTCGCGGGCCTGGACGCGGGCGCCGACGATTACCTCGTCAAGCCGTTCGAGGTCGACGAGCTGACCGCCCGCGTGCGGGCCCTGCTGCGGCGCAACCAGCCCGCCGGCGACCTGCTGGCGTTCGCCGACCTGACGCTCGACGTCGAGAGCGCGATCGCCCATCGCGGCGGGCGCGACCTGGAGCTCACGCGCCGCGAGGCCGAGCTGCTGGAGCTGCTGCTGCGCAATGCGCGCGCGGTCGTGCGGCGCGAGCTGGCGCTCGAGGAGGTCTGGGGCGCCGGCGGCGAGGCCGGGACGAACGTCGTCGACCGCTACGTCGCCTACCTGCGTCGCAAGCTTGGCGAGCCGCCGCTGATCCACACCGTTCGCGGCGTCGGCTTCCGCCTGGGCACGTGACGGCGATCAGCCTGCGCGCGCGCGTCGCCGCGGCGGCCGCCGTGGCGATCGTCATCGCTATCGCGCTGCTCGCCGTCGCCGTCCCCGCGCTGCTGCAGCGCCAGCTCACCGACGAGCTCGATCGCTCGCTGCGCGGGCGCGCGGTCGAGGTCGCCCGGCTGGCGACGGCGACGCCGGCGCTGCTGACCGACCCGGGCGCGCTGGAGGGGCGGCTCACGGGTGGCGCGCTGTTCGTGCAGGTCGTCGATCGGTATGTCGCCTACCTGCGGCGCAAGCTCGGCGAGCCGGCGCTGATCCACACCGTCCGGGGCGTCGGCTTCCGGCTCGATGGCTGAGCGGCGCCGGGCCCAGATCAGCCTGCGGGCGCGCGTGGCGGCGGC
>JAXDFS010000164.1:0-15468 GCA_034665465.1 Solirubrobacteraceae bacterium | reverse complement strand
GGGGCTGCTGCGGCGGACCGGAGTCCAGGAAGTCGACCGGGCCGTCGAGCTCGAGGCCGCCGCAGCGACAGGGCAGCAGCCAGTGCCCGGCCTGCACCCCGGTCGCGACCGTGTTGAGGTCGATCGCCTCGAGCTCGAGCTCGACGGGGTCGAGGTCCTCGTCGTACTCGAGCACCCGCTGGGCCATGTCGAGGAGCTTCGCCGGCGCGGGCGGGACGACCTCGACGACGCGCACGCGCACCGGCGCCGGCTCGTAGATGAGGTTGACGTGCTGGTTTCGGCCTTCGACCACGTACACGCGCGCATCGACGCCGCTCGCCGCCGCCGCGCGCGCCATCTGCGTCGCGTTGCCGGTGTCGATCTCGGGATCGCGCACGAACGCCGTCTCGCCGGGACCCGCGATCCAGTGCACGTCCGTGACCGGCCAGAACAGCCCGTCGGTCTCGGGGCCCTTGTCGACCGTGACGATCGCGTGCCCCTCGTCGCCCTCGGCGATCATCACCTCGGTGCGCCGGTACACGCGCCGGCCGATGAGATGGTCGCGGACGGCGTCCTCGGTCAGCGCAACGCCGAGGCGCTGCACGCTGACGCCGCGGTACGGCCGGCAGATCCAGTTGGGACGGATCACACCGCCGTCCAGCCGCCATCGATGACGAGCATCGCGCCGTTCATGTACGCCAGCCCGTCGCCGGCCAGCAGCACGACCGCCTCGGCCACCTCGTCCGCCGTCGCGACACGCCCGGCCGGGATCTTCTGCAGGACGGCAGCGCGCAGCTCGGGCTGCTCGAGACGCCAGTGCGTCATCGGCGTATCGACCATCCCCGGGCAGACCGCGTTCGCGCGGATCCCGCGCGCGGCGTAGTCGGCCGCAAGCGAGCGCGTGAGCTGGACGACGCCGCCCTTGGAGGCCGAGTACGCGCAGCGGCCGGGGAAGGCGACGAGTCCCGCGGCGGAGGCGACGTTCACGATCGATCCCCTTCCGCGCTCGAGCATCGCACCGAGAGCGGCGTGGCAGACGAGGAACGGCCCGGTGAGGTTCACGTCGATCACGCGCCGCCATTCGTCGACCGGCGTGACATGACACTCCGCGGCGTCCGCGGACCCCGTGATGCCCGCGACGTTGACGACGGCATCCAGCGGCCCGAGCTCGGCCTCGGCGCGCGCGACGGCGGCCTGCACCGCGGCGTCGTCGGTGACGTCCGCGGCCAGCGCGAGAACGTCGAGATCGCGCATCGTCGCGGCATCGAGGTCGATCGCCGCGACCGCCGTCCCGCCCGCGATCAGGCGCTCGACGCACGCGCGCCCGATGCCGGACGCCGCACCGGTCACGAGCGCGACGCGGCTTTTCACGGCGCCGCGACCTCCTGCAGCTCGAGCGTGCGCAGGATGCTGATCGCAAGCTGCGCCTCGAAGCGGTCGCGCTGACGCGCGAAGTCCAGCCCGGCGATGACCCGCACCTTGTCGAGGCGGTAGCGAACGGTCTTCGCATGCACGAACATCGCCGCGGCGGTGCGCTGGAGATTGCAGTCGTTGGTGAGGTAGCCCTCGATCGTGCCTGTCAGGTCGCTCGGATGATCGCGGTCGTAGTCCAGCACCCCGCCGAGCACGCGCCGCGCGAAGTCGCGCAGGTCACCGCGATCTCCCGGCGCGAGCAGGAAGCGCATGATGCCGAGCTCGTCGAGCACGGCGACGTGGCTGCAGCCGTCGCCGGTCGGCGCGGCATTGAGGGCGACCTGCGCCTGGGCGTAGGCCTCCGGCAGAGCGGCGATGCTCGCCGCGCAGGCGCTCACACCCGCGCTGATGTCCATCCCCGGGAAGCGCTCGCCGAGCCGGTTGACGACAGCCTCGACACGGGCGCGCGGCTCGTCGTCGGCGGGCAGCAGCAGCGCGATCAGCGAGCCGCGCGCCGCCGCAAGCGCCATCTCGCCGCCCTGCGCCGTCGCGACGCGCTCTGCGACCGGCGCGAGCGACTCGCGCAGGACGACCTCGGCGAGCGCCCCGGCCGGCCCCGCCGCCGGCCCGTTGCGCGGGCGCGCCTGGACGCGGATCAGCGCGACGCAGAGACGGTCGGGGAGCTCGACGTGCAGCGCGCGCGCCCACACGAGCGCCTCGACGACGTCCGTGATCTTGCCGTCGAGCAGATCCCAGAGGAAGTCGCCGCGGACGCGCGTGCGCGCCTGCAGGACGGCCCGCTCGCGCGTGAGCTCGAGCGCGCACATGAGCGTCGCCTGCTCGACGAGGACGGCGTCCAGCGGCGCGGGCGGGTGACGCAGCGCGACGCCGAGGTAGCCGAGCCGCTCCCCGCCGCCGACGATGTCGCGCACGAGCAGCCGCTCGTCGGCCGCCGCCGGCCGGCGCGCGTCCAGGCGCGCCGCGACCCGCTTCTGCAGCGCAGCTCCTCCGGCGCCGCTCGCGGCCAGCGCCCGGCCGCCGGCATCGAGCGTCGCGACATCGGCGTCGAGCAGGCGCGCGACGCCCTCGACGAGATCGCTCAGCGCGACACCCTCGAGCACGAGCCGCATGAGCTCGTCGTGGACCTCCGTCGCCCGCCGCAGGATCTCGTTGCGCGCCTCCAGGCGGCGGTTGGCCTGCTCGAGGCCCTCGACATTGCGCCGCTGCGCCTCGTACAGGCGCGCGTTCTCGACCGCGATCGCTGCGAAGTTCGCGAGCGTCGTCATCGTCTGGACGTCCGCGTCGGTGTACGCGGCGGGCAACCGCCGCCAGCTCATCGCGACGCCGATCGAGTGCCCGCGCGCGACCATCGGTGCGCCGAGCGCCGCACGCGTGCCGTCGGCGTGCGCGATGTCGGCAAAGTCGCGCGAGATCCGCGGGTCGGCGTCATAGTCGTCGACGCGCACCGGGCGGCTCTCGTCGAGGACCTTGCCCGCGACGCCCTGGCCGCGGCGCACGACGAGCCGCGCCGTCGCGACGGTGCGATGACCGGTGCATGCCTGCATCCGCAGCACCTCGCCGCCGTCGTCGGCGAGCAGGATCCCGGCGATGTCGGCACCCGTCGTGGTCGTGACCGCGTTGAGGACCGACAGCAGCGTCGCATCCAGCTCGAGCGAGCTCAGGATGTGCGCGGCGACCTGGTCGAAGACGCCGGAATGCCCGACGTCGGCGGACGCCACGGGACCCATGAGGGGGAATGTAGCGTTTTTGGGTGCTCTCTCAAGGACAAACGGTGATCGGGGCTTTGTCTGTACGAGATGACGAGGCGGAGGGCGCGCGGCCGTACGCTGGCCCCGATCCCGGCTAGGAGGAAGCCACCATTTCCGAGCTCGACGTAGTCGGCTGGCGCAACGCCATCGAAGAGGCGCTCGACCGCCCCGACACCCCACCGATCCTGAACCTCGAAGACGACGGCGACGGGATCTACGACGCGATCTTCGTCGGCGGCGGCGCCGCCGGGCGCTTCGGCGGCTCCTACCTTCGGGCCATGGGCGGACGCGCGCTGATCATCGACCGCTGGCCGTTTCTCGGCGGCAGCTGCCCGCATCAGGCGTGCGTGCCGCACCACCTCTTCTCCGAGGCCGCCGCGCTGCTCGATCGCGCGCGCTGGTTCTCCGACGAGCTCTTCTTCCCGCCGTTCGACGCGTCACGCGCGAGCATCCTGCAGCTCGTCGAGCTGTTCCGCGCCGGACGCGGCACCGCGCACGCGTTCATGAACTGGCAGACGCAGGTGCAACTCGAGGTCGAGTTCGTGCTGAACGCCGAGGCCGAGATCCTCGACGCCACGCACGTGACGGCGGCCGGCCGGACATTCGAGGCGCGCAACCTCGTCATCGGCCTCGGCGCCCACCAGAAGCCACTGGAGATCCCCGGCGCCGACCTGCCCGGCGTCCACGACTGGGCGACGCTCGTCGAGGATCTCGACTACGAGCCGACGCGCTGCGTCATCGTCGGCGGCGGCAAGGTCGCCGTCGAGTACGGCTCGTTCTTTCAGTCCACCGGCTGCGAGACGACGATCGTCTCGCGCTCGCCGGTCATGCGCACGGGCAGCCTGCACCACGTCGACGAGGACATCCGCCTCTACGTCGTCGAGGGGATGCGCGCCCGCGGCATGACGCTGCACGAGGGCTCCGGCGTCGTCGCGATCGAGGGCGACGGCCGCGTCGAGCGCGCGATCGTGCGCCATCCCGGCGGCAGCGAGGAGACGATCGAGTGCGACATGGTCTTCAACTGCACGGGCGAGCGCCCGAACAGCGAAGCGGCCGTGCGCGCGCTCGGACTGGCGACGGGCCCGAACGGTCAGATCGTCGTCGACGATCGCATGCGCACGAGCGTCGAGGGCGTCTACGCGGCGGGCGACGTCATCGGCTCGCCGATGGAGATGTTCAAGGCCCGCAAGTGCGGCATGACCGCTGCGCGCAACATCATGGGCGAGGACTACACCTTCGACTTCAGCGAGTACCCCGACTTCCTGCACACGACGTACGAGGTCAGCTGGGTCGGCCTCAGCGAGGAGGAGGCGCGCGAGCGCCATGACGACGTCACGGTCATCCGCATGCCGCCGCGCGGCCAGGAGCGCGACAACCCGCTGCCGTGCGCGGAGGGGACGATGCTCTACGCCTTCGCCAGGCCCGAGCTGTCGGGCCTGCAGAAGTGCGTCATCGACGGCGCGACGCGGCGGATCCTCGGCTTTCACCACGTCGGCTACGGTGCCAAGGACGCCTTTCAGTACCTCGACTACCTCCTGCGCCGCCCGCAGGGGCTGACGATCGACGAGATGGGCGACATGAACGAGCTGTTCCTGAACCCCGAGCACTTCATCCAGCTGTCGCGCCTGCGCGCGGGGCGCCGCGAGCTCGTCGACCTATGAGCACCGACCACGGTCTGACCGGCAGTCAGATCGCCCGCTACGCCGAGCGCCGCCCACCGCTCGGCGACTTCCTCGACCTGCCGTCCCGGACCGTCAAGCCGCGCGCCGCCGGCGTCACGCACGTGCTCGACAAGGGCCTGACGCTCGTCGACCTGCGCGGCCTGCTCGGGGCCGCCGGGCCGCACGTGGATTTCGTGAAGCTCGGTTGGGGCACCGCCTACGTGTCCGAGGACGTCTCGGCGAAGATCAGCCACTGCCACGACGCCGGCGTACGCGCGTGCCTCGGCGGAACGCTGCTCGAGATCGCCTGGTCGCAGGGGCGCGTCTCCGAGTACCGCGACTGGGCGGTTGGGCTGAAGGTCCCGTGCGTCGAGGTCTCCAACGGCTGCGTCGAGATGCCGCCCGCAGACAAGCGCCGGCTGATCGAGGAGCTCAGCGCGGACTTCGAGGTGCTCGCCGAGGTCGGTTCCAAGCAACCCGGTCCCGTCGACGTCAGCAGATGGTGCGACGAGATGGCGCGCGATCTCGACGCCGGCGCAAGCTGGCTCGTGGCCGAGGGCCGCGAGAGCGGCACGGTCGGGCTGTTCGAGCCCGACGGTGAGGTCCGCGTCGAGCTCGTCGAGGCGATCGCCGCCGCCGTGCCGGTCGACCGCGTGATCTTCGAAGCCCCGCACAAGGCGCAGCAGGCGGTGTTCATCCACCTCATCGGCACCAACGTCTCGCTCGGCAACATCGCGCCGGACGAGGTGCTGTCGCTCGAGACGCTGCGGCGCGGCCTGCGCGCCGACACGATCGACCTCGCGCTGCGTCCTCTGGCCAAGAGCTGACGGGACCCCCGACGTGCGAGGCGCGTCGCCGGGCCGGGCGTGGCAAGCTGACTGAACGGATGATCGGAGCGGTCGACGAGCATGCCTGCTGGACGTTGCCTGCCGTGCCTGCCGCGGCGGCTCAGATGCGCGCGCGTGTCACCGAATTCGCCCAGGCGGCGGGGGCACCGGCCGACGTGCTGGACGCCATCGCGCTTGCCGTCTCCGAGACGGTCACCAACGTGATCGTCCACGCCTACGCCGGTGCGCCCGAGCCCGGCGCGGTGCGGGTCCGCTGCCGGGTCGAGGAGGGTCAACTCGTCGTCGAGGTCGCCGACGACGGCATCGGGATCGCACGCCGCGACGACTCCCCCGGACTCGGCCAGGGGCTCGCGATGGTGGGAGCGCTGGCCGAGGCGCTCGACGTCGTGCTCGGCCCCGACGGGCGCGGCTCAGCCGTGACGATGACGTTCGCCGCCGAGCCGGCCACGGAGCTGACGCCGCACGGCCTGGAGGCGCTGTGCGGGCTGGCGCTCGACACGGTGGCGGACGTCTCATGCGTCGATCTGGTGCGCGACGGCGTCCTGCGTCGCGCGGGCGCCGAGGTCGCCGGCGACCCGGGCCTGAGCGCGTGGCTGCGCAACGCGACCCCGCCCGCCAGGCCCGGCACCGCGACATGGGAGGCGCTGCGCGAGGGCGGCGCGCGCCTGGTCGTGCACGATCCGACGGTGCCCCGCTCCCCCGGCGGCATCGGCGAGATCCTCGGACTCTCGTGGTGGGTCGCCATCCCGCTCGACGGACCCGATGGCGCGCCCGAGGCCATGTGGGGCCTCGGCGGGCGTGCGGGCGGACGCCCCGCCCCCTCCACGGCGCGCCTGGACATGTTGCGCAGCGCCGCGCGCGGCGACCTCGCCGACAAGGCACAGCGTGCGGCGCTGCGCGCGCGCCTCGGCGCACCGGACTGAAGGCGCCCGGCGGTCGTTCAATCCCACAGCGCCCCGTTGGGCGCCGGGGCGACGTGATTGGCGATGCGCGGCAGGTAGTGCTCGAAGAACACGTGACCCATCAGGTCTCTGCGGCTGCGCACGCCGACCTTCTCGAAGATCGCCTTGAGATGGTCCTGGACGGTGTAGGGGGCGATGAAGAGCGCGGCCGCGACCTGCGCTGTCGATCGCCCCCGCATGACGAGCTCGGCGACCTCGCGCTCGCGGGCGGTGAGGCCGTAGGCGCCGAGCAGCATCGGCATGATGTCCGCCGGCGCCGCCGACTCGATGATGACGGTGGCGCGGCCGGGCGCCGACGCGACTCGCGAGCCGTGCAGCACCGCCCAGTCCCCCTCCTGGGTGCGAACGCGCGAGCGCACCGGCGCCTGACCGGGCGCGGCATGGCGCGCGGCGGCTGCGGTCGCGAGGACCGCCGGAGGCAGACCGCCGCCGTCGCTGCCGAGTTGCCGCAGCCACGGCAGCGCGCTCTCGGACATCGCATGCGCCTCCCCCCGGTCATCGACGAGGATCAGTCCCGGCGCGTCGGGACCCCGCACGCCCGTCGCTGCGGAGGTCAGGATCGCGGTGCGCAGGCCTCGAGCAAGCGGGCGTGACAGACGCCCGAGGAAGTCCGCGTCCTCCCCGCTGAAGGCCGGCCGGCCGGCCTGGCGGACGAGGATCAACCCGCCCCAGCACGATCGACCGGCGACCAGCGCGGCGCGCAGCTCACCGTCCAGGCCGTTGGGCGAGAGCAGGTCGCGATATCGCGCGCTGGACTCCGGACGGTTGCGAGTCGCCCCGCGCAGCGTGCCGGCCGGCCGCCGGCTGGTCGCGAGCGTCGCGAAGTGGTTGACGTCGTCGGTCGTATATTCGTTGCGGGCGAGGACCTCGAAGCGGTCGGGCAGCCGCTCTGTGAGATGGCTCGTGATCAGCAGGGTCGCGGGATCGTTGGTGTGCCAGCAGGAGCCGTCGAAGGCCAGCACGCGCGCGATCCGCTCGCCCGCGGCGCGGCAGAACGCCTCTGTGGGCAGCGCCTGTTCGCACAGCGCGGCGATCTCGTTCTCCACACGCTCATAGCCCCATGGCACCCGACGATTGTGGGTCGCCCGCCGGCGAGCAGCAAGAGCGGCTGCAAAAAGATCCCAGGTCGCAGGGATGGGCCGGCCGCCTCGCCGCCCCTAGCCTGCCGCCACCCGATCAGGAGGCCCGAGATGAGCCCGCAGGACAACAAGACCCTCGTCGACCGCTTCATCCAAGGACTCTTCAGCCACGGCGACGAGGACGCGCTCGCGCTGTTGACGCCCGACTACGTCGACCACGCGCCGTTCCCTGGCGCCACCCCCGACCGCGCGAGCATGCAGACCGCAGCCGCCGTCATCCGCGCCGCGTTTCCGGACTGGACGAGCGCCATCCACCGCTGCGTCGCCGAGGGCGATCTCGTCGCCGAGCACTTCACGGCCTCCGGGACCCACAGCGGCGCGTTCTTCGGCGTCGAGCCCACCGGCCGCAACGCAAGGCTTCACGGCATCAACATCTTCCGTGTGCAGGGCGGCCTGATCGCCGAGCGCTGGGGGGTCCTGGACTTCACCGGCCTGATCGCGCAGCTGCAGTAGGGCGCGGGTGAACGACCTCGGCGATAGCTACGCGCTCGCGCGATCACTGCGATCGGCCGATAGCGGCATATGATGCCAACATCCTCGAGCCCGACAACGATCCCACGGCGTCGCAGCTGCGGGCGGTGTTGGACCACGCGCCCGATGCGTTCGTTTCGATGGCTCGGGACGGGCGGGTCATCGAGTGGAATCTGGAGGCGGAGCGGCTGTTCGGGTGGTCGCGAGCGGAGGCGCTCGGACGCACGGTTGCCGATCTGATCGTCCCGCCGCAGGCGCGCCGCGATCACGCGCACGGCCTGGCCCGGTATCTCCAGACTGGCGAGGCCCGCGTCCTGAACCGGCCGATCGAGGTTCAGGCGCTGACCAAGGAAGGCGGCTTGCTCCCGGTCGAGCTGACGATCGCCGCGGTCGGCGGCGGAGCGGACATCACATTCAACGCGTTCCTGCGCGACATCAGCGAGCGCCGCACCCACGAGCTTGCGTTTCGCGAGGCCGAGGGGATGTTCCGCGGCGCGTTCACCGATGCGGCGGTCGGCATGTGCATGGCGACCCTCGAGGGTGGCCGCTG
Organism: Solirubrobacteraceae bacterium; assembly: GCA_034665465.1. Lineage (GTDB taxonomy): Bacteria > Actinomycetota > Thermoleophilia > Solirubrobacterales > Solirubrobacteraceae > CADCVQ01. The sequence continues at coordinate 6,676 of JAXDFS010000164.1, read as the reverse complement.
GTCGCACGTCAATCCAGCGCTGTGCGCGCTGCTGGGCTACAGCGCGGATCAGCTGATCGGACGAGGTTTTGATCAGGTCACGCATCCTGATGACAGGGACGCCAACCTCGAGGGGGCTCGCCGGCTGCTCGATGGGGAGATCGTCTCTTATGAGACCGAGAAGCGCTACCTGCACGCCGACGGTCACGTGATCTGGGTATCGCTGTCGGTGTCGCTGCTGCGTGACGCCGAGGGCGTCCCGAGCTGCTTCATCGCGCAGGTGCTCGATATCACGGCGCGCAAGGTGTCTGACGAGGAGCTGGCCACGAGCGAGGAGCGCTTCCGCTTGATGGTGGAGTGCGTCGAGGACTACGCGATCTTCGTGCTCGACCCCGACGGGCGCGTCGCGACCTGGAACGCCGGGGCGCAGCGCTTCAAGGGCTATGCGGCCGAGGAGATCATCGGCCGCCATTTCTCGGTGTTCTATCCCCCGGAGGACGTCGCCGCCGGCAAGCCCGAGAGGGAGCTCCAGATCGCCGCCGCCCAGGGCCGACTGGAGGACGAGGGCTGGCGCGTGACCAAGAACGGCACGCGGTTTTGGGCCAACGTCGTCATCACCGCGCTACGCGACGCGGATGGCACGCTGCGCGGTTACGGCAAGGTCACCCGTGATCTGACAGAGCTGCACGCCGCCGAGCAGGCCCGGCGCGTCGCCCACGTGCTATTTGAAACGGCGTTTGCGGACGCGCCGATCGGGATGGCCCTCGTGGGCTTGGACGGGGCGTGGCTGAAGGTCAATCACGCGCTGTGTCAGATCGTCGGTTGGAGCGAGGCCGAGCTGCTCGCAGGCACGTTTCAGGACATCACGCATCCTGATGATCTCGACGCCGATCTTGCGCATGTCGCCGCGCTGGTGCGCGGCGACAGCGACAGCTATCAGATCGACAAGCGCTACCTGCACCGCGGCGGGCACATGATCTGGATCAAGCTGTCGGGCAGGCTCGTTCGTGACCCGTCGGGCGCGCCGGCACATTTCATCGCTCAGGTCCAGGACATCACGGCCTCCCGGGAGGCGCAGCGTGCGCTGGCCCGCAGCGAGGCACGCCTGCAGGCGATCTTCGAGCACGTCCCCGCAGGAATGGCGCTCCGCGACATCGATGGGCGCTATGAGCATGTCAACGCGTTCGTCGCCCGCAGTCTGGGTTGGGAGCCCGAGCAGATGCTCGGCCGTCGAGCCGAGGATCTGTTTCCCGAGCTCGCCGACGTGGTCCGCTCACAGGACGCGCGGCTGCTGGCGTCGGGTGGACCGCTCGCCGAGGAGATGGGTGTCCCGCTGGGCGACGGGACGACCGGGGACTTTCATGTCGTCCGGTACCCGGTCCGCGACGCTGACGGCACGGTTACGGGGTTCGGCTCGTTCTCGGTCGACATCACCGCGCGCAAGCGCGTCGAGCGTGTGCTCGTCCAGCAACGCCAGGCGCTTGCCGAGGCGCAGGCGATCGCGCAGACCGGCTCGTGGTCCTGGGACCCCGAAACCGACGTCGCCGAATGGTCGGATGAGATGTATCGCATCTTCGGCCGCGACCCCGCCGAAGGCGCAGCCACCCCAGAGGACCTCTTCGCCTACCTGCACCCTGATGATCGTGACCGCATCGCAGCGGGCTACGCGCAGGCGTTCGGCGCGGGGGAATCCTTCGAGCTGGACTACCGGATCCTCGCGGGCAGCGGCGAGCTGCGATCGCTGCACGGGCTCGGACGCCGTGAGGCCGGCGGGCGCTATGCCGGCACGGTGCAGGACGTGACCGAGCGCAAGCTGATCGAGGGTTCCCTGCGTGACGCCGAGGAGCTGCTCGCGCTCGCGTTCGATCACTCGCCGCTGGGGATGACGCTCTCCACGCCCGACCGTGGGTTGGTGCGCCTGAATCAGGCGTTCGCCGACATGCTGGGCTACACGGTCCAGGAGCTGATGGTCGACCAGCATCCGACGCGCTACTCCCATCCCGACGATCACGCCCTTGACCGCGAACACATCCGTGCCCTGTTTGATGGCGACAAGCCTCACACCCAATGGGACAAGCGCTACATCCACGCCGACGGGCACAGCGTCTGGGCGCGCATTTCGCTGTCGGTGCTGCATCACCCCGACGGCTCACCGCGTCTTCTCGTCAGCCAGATCGAGGATATCTCCGAACGCCGCCAGCACGAGGCCGAAGAGCGCGCGCTGCGCGACGTCGCCGAGCTCGTCGCCACGGGCGCGGAGCGCGAGGACGTGTTCAACGCGATTGCCGAACAGGTTCGCGAGCTCTTTGACGCGCACGCCAGCGCGGTCGTGTGCTTTGATCGCCTCGCCAACACGGGGGTCATGCTCGGCGCATCGGCCAGCGACGGCGCCGACCTCGTCGGCACGACGTTCGACCTCGACAGCGCGACCGCGACAGCCGAGGTCTTTCGCAGCGGTCAGCCGGCGCGCGTCGACGCGCTCAGCCTGAACGCCGGGGACCCGATGTCTTCGACGATGCGGCGCCTCGGCCTGACCGGCTCCGTCGCAGCGCCGATCCATGTCGCCGGCCGGCTGTGGGGCGCCGTCGCCGCCGCGGTCGCCGAGCAGCACCTCTCGGTCGGTGCCGAATTGCGCCTGGAGCGATTCGCGCACCTCGCGTCGCTTGCGATCACGAACCTGCAGACACTCGAGTCGCTCGAGCATCGCGCAGCAACCGATCCGCTCACCGGGATCGCCAACCACGGCACCTTCCACGACCAGCTGCGCACCGAGATCCAGCGCGCCCAGCGCTACGGCCGTGACCTCAGCGTCGTGCTGCTCGACCTCGATGACTTCAAGGCGAGCAACGATACGCACGGACACCAGGCAGGCGACCTGATCCTCATGCAGGTCGCTCGACGCCTCGCCCACGAGGCACGCGTCGGCGAGCTCGTGGCGAGGATTGGCGGCGATGAGTTCGCGTGGCTGATCCCCGAGTCAGACCAGCGCGGCGCCTACGTCGCCGCCGAGCGCGTGCGCCACCTGATCCAGACAGCGCCGCTCGCGGAGGGCGGCAACATCACGCTGTCCGCCGGTGTCTGCTCAACCGAACACGCCCGCGACGCGCAGCAGCTGATGCGCAACGCCGACCGCGCGTTGTATTGGGCCAAGGAGCACGGACGCAACAACACCTGCGTCTACAGCGACGACACGCACGCTGTCACCTAGACGCCCGCCGTTCGCGCTCGGCGGGGTCAACGGCAACGAGGCTGCCCACACCGCTCTGGATGACGCGCGACGGCGCCCGCGCGAAGCTGACGGAGTCAGCCGTGCGCTCAGGGATCGTCGATGCCCGAGTCGACGTTCTCCAACGCCGCTTCGAGCTCGTCGATCACGAGGCGCTTGCGCGTCTCGGCGACGGTGTCGCGAGGCAGCTTCGGAAGCTTGAACGTCGTGATCCCGAAGTGGCCGGCGAGCTCGGCCTGCGCCGCGTCGTATGCCGCGCGCGCACGCTCCCAGTCGCTGCCGTGGCCGGTGAGCTGAAGCCGTTCGCCGGTGTAGCGCAGCGTCACGCGCGCCTCGTCCTCGTCGATGTGCGAGACGATGATGTCCATCGACAGGACGCGGTTGCTCCTCAGGTGCTCGCGCGCCTCCTCGAGCGTGTCGACCGTGAACGGGTCGAACTCCTCGTTGAAGATGACCTCACAGATCGGCGGATCGAACGGTCCCCCGTCGATTGCCGCGCGGGCGGCGACGAAGATCACGTCGAGATCTCTCCAGCCGCACCAGCGCTCGCTGAGCTCGAAGGCGCCCACAGCGAGAGGATAGCCTCGGTTTTGGATGGCTACGGCTTTGCTCGGCTGACAGCATCGAATTCAGGGCGCAGCGGTCCGCGTCATGCGGGTTAACGTGCCGCTCGAGGTGGGCATATATCGGCGTCGCCAAGCGCACGTCTCCCGTCCGCGAGGACGCATCGCAGAGATCGTCGGCCGCGCCCGCTGACGCAAACTTGACTTGAGTGGGACTCAAGGATAGTTTGAGTGGCGATCCAGTGAACTCCGTATCCACGTACCGGATGCAGGCCCGCGCCGACGCCGTCGAGGCAACCCGCGCGCGGCTGCTGAGCGCCGGAATCGAGGCGTTCGGGTCTCGGCCCTACGACGACGTCACGATCGCAGCAGTGGCGCGCGACGCGGGTGTCTCGCACCAGACGCTGCTGAACCATTTCGGCTCGAAGGAGGGCCTGTACATGGCGGCGGTCGAGCAGGTCGGGGGGCGGATCGGCGAGATCCGTGCTTCGGCGGCCCCGGGTGATGTGAGGAGCATCATCGGAGCGCTGATGGATCAGTACGAGGAGTTCGGCGACGGCAACGCGCGCGCCGCGACGCTGGACGAGCGCAGCCCGGCGGTCGCGGGGATGCTCAAGGGCGCGCGGGCATACCACCAGCAGTGGCTCGCGGAGATGTTCGAAGCCCACCTGCCGGCGTCGGGCGCGGCGCGCCGCCAGGCGCTGGCCGCGCTGCACGTGGCCACCGATGTCTTCACGTGGAAGCTGCTGCGTCGCGACCTCGGTCTGAGCCGCCGCGCGACGAGCAACACGATGACGCGCCTCGTGAGCTCCCTGCTCACCGACGCCCCAGCCGACCGAAGGAGATCCCGATGAGCCGGTACCTGTTCGCAATGATCGATGCGGGCGGCAATGTTCCGCCCGAGCTCTCGGTCGCCCGCGGCCTCGTGGAGCGCGGCCACGACGTCACCGTCCTGGGCGATTCCACGATGGCCGACGAGGTACGCGCGATCGGGGCAGGCCTGCGCGAGTGGGAGACCGCGCCGCGGCGGCTCAGTCGCCGTCGCGAGGACGACCTGATCCGCGACTACGAGTTGCGCACGCCGCCCCAGCAGGTCGCACTCATGCGCGAGATCCTGTTCGGCTGGGCACCGGGATACGCCGCCGACACGGCACGGGTGCTGCGCGAGTCCAGCTACGACGCGGTGGTGTCGTGCTTCTTCGTCGTCGGCGCGCAGATCGCCGCCGAGGCGCACGGTCTGCCGCACGCCGTGCTCGTCCCCAACCTCTGGGGCGAGCCGGGGACCGGCCTGCCCCCCTTCGGCCCCGGCCTCCAACCTGCTCGCGGGCCGCTGGGCCGCGGACGTGACGCGGTCATGATCCGGGTGGGCCGGGGGATGTGGAACAAGGCTCTGCCCGAGCTCAACGCGCTGCGCGCCGGGTACGGACTGGCGCCGGTGGGCGGCGTCTTCGAGCAGTTTCATCGTGCCGAGCGCCTGCTCGTGCTCACCGCGCAGGCCTTCGACTTCGCGGCCACGCGACTGCCGGCCAACCTGCGTTACGCAGGGCCGATGCTCGACGACCCGTCGTGGGTCGATCCGTGGCTATCGCCGCCCGGCGACGACCCGCTCGTCCTCGTCGCGCTCAGCACGACCTATCAGGATCAGGAGCGCACGCTGCAGCGTGTCCTGGACGCGCTGGGCGCACTGCCGATCCGCGGCGTGGTGACGACCGGCCCGTCGATCGACCCGCGGGCGCTGGTCGCGCGCGAGAACGTCCAGGTCCTCACGTCGGCTCCGCACGCGGCGATCCTGCCGCACGCCGCGGCGGTCGTCACGCACGCCGGCCACGGGACCGTCATGAAGGCGCTCGCCGCCGACGTCCCGATGCTGTGCATGCCGATGGGCCGAGACCAGAACGACAACGCCGCCCGTGTCGTCGCGCACGGCTGTGGGCTGCGGCTGCGCCCCACCGCCAAGACGAGCGCGATCGTCCGCGCGATCCAGCGGCTCATCGACGAGCCGACGTTCAAGCAGGGCGCCGCAGACCTCGGGACCGCGATCCGCGACGCCGCCCGCGACAGCACAGCAGTCGACGAGCTCCAGGGACTGACCGCCGGGCAACCCTCGACACGCGCACCCGAGCGGACGGCCGCACGAGCCTGTCCGTGATCGCCTTCCCGTCGCGCGTCCGTGCCGCTCGGTCAGGGGAATGCGAAGCGCACGATCTTCTTGATCGCGGAGAGGTACTGGCGGCCGAGCGGCCCGCTGCTGTAGGGCAGCTCGTAGCGCTCGCAGACCTCGCGTACGCGCGGTGCGATCTGCGCGTAGCGGTTGCTGGGGATCGCGGGGAACAGGTGGTGCTCGATCTGAAACGACAGATGGCCCGTCATGACGTGGAAGAGCCTGCTGCCGTCCAGGTTGCACGACCCCAGGAGCTGCCGGACGTAGCGGGCCCCGCGGCTCTCGCTCTCGAACTGCTCCTCGGTGAACGTCTCCGCCCCGTCGGGGAAGTGGCCGCAGAAGACGATCGTCTGCAGCCAGAGGTTGCGCACGACGTTCGCGGCGACGGTTCCGAGCAAGGCGCTGCGGCCTGACCGCCCGGACAGGAGCGGAAGGGCGATGTAGTCCCTGGCGATCTGCTTGCAGGCCTTCTGACCGAAGGTCGCGAGCTCGCGCCTGGCGTCGTGCAACGGCTTCTCGCCGCGACGAACGGCGTCCAGCTCCATGTCATAGATCGCGATCGCCCATTCGAACACGGCCGCCATGGCGATCGCATAGACGGGCTGGGCGAGGTAGACCGGGTGCCACGGCTGCTCGGCGGTCACGCGCATCGCCGAGTACCCGAGGTCCCGATCTCTCCCGACGACGTTCGTGTACTTGTGGTGCTGGTAGTTGTGCGAGCGCTTCCAGGACGTCGCGGTCGAGGCG
>JAXDFS010000163.1:0-10200 GCA_034665465.1 Solirubrobacteraceae bacterium | reverse complement strand
ACGAGCGCGGCCGCCGCGTCGGCGAGCGCCGCGACGAGGTCGTCGTAGACCTTCGGCCCGGCGATGACGCGGCTCGCGGCCGTGCAGTCCTGCCCCGCGTTGAAGTAGCCGGCGATCTTCACGCCCTCGGCGACCGCGGCCACGTCGGCGTCGTCGAACACGAGCACGGGCGCCTTGCCGCCGAGCTCGAGGTGCACGCGCTTGAGCGACTGCGACGCCGCCGCGGCGACGGCGCGTCCCGTCGCCACGTCGCCGGTGAGCGACACCATCGCCACGCCCGGATGACGGACGAGCGCCGCGCCGGCGTCCTCGCCGTGGCCGAAGATGACGTTCAGGACGCCCGGCGGCAGGTGCTCGGCCGCGATCGCGGCCAGCAGCGAGGTCGTCATCGGCGTCTGCTCCGACGGCTTGAGCACGACGGTGTTCCCCGCCGCGAGCGCCGGGCCGATCTTCCAGATCGCCATCATCAGCGGGTAGTTCCAGGGCGCCACCTGTCCGATGACCCCGAGCGGCTCGCGGCGCAGCATCGAGGTGTAGCCCGCCATGTACTCGCCGACGGCGCGACCCTCCAGGCAGCGTGCCGCGCCGGCGAAGAAGCGCAGGTTGTCGACGATGAACGGGATCTCCTCGCGCATCGCTGAGATCGGCTTGCCGACGTCGCGCGACTCCACCCGAACGAGCTCCTCGCCGCCGGCCTCGAGCGCGTCGGCGATCCGCAGGAGCGCGAGCGCGCGTTCGCCCGGCGGCGCCTGCGACCAGCCGGGGAAGGCATCCTGGCCGGCGCGAACGGCCGCGTCGACGTCCGCCTCGCCGGACACGGGCGCGGTCGCGATGGCCTCACCACTGGCGGGATCGTGGATCGCCTCGCTGCGGCCGTCGACCGTGGGGCGCAGCTCGCCGCCGATGAAGTTCTGGATCTCCGTCATGGTCGCGGGTGTCGTCATCGTGCGTCTCTCCTTGTCGGGGCGGCGTCGCGCGTCACAGGGTCATCTCGCGGCCGCGCAGCGCGAGCCAGAAGTCGATCCGGTCGCGCGGGCTCGTGAGGTCGCGTCCGGTCAACTGCTCGATGCGCCGGATGCGGTAGCGCAGGGTGTGGCGGTGGCATGCGACCGCGCTCGCGGCGCGCTCCCAGTGGCCGTTGCTTTCGAGGTACGCGTCGAGCGAGCGCAGCAGCTCGTCGGAATAGGCGGGATCGGCGTCCTCGACGGCCGCGAGCACGCTGTCGCAGTAGGAGCGCAGCGCCTCGTCGTCGTGCAGCGAGAGCAGCAGGGCGAAGGAGCCGAGGTCTGCATGCGACGCGACCTCGGGCGCGTGCCCGTTGTGCCGCCTCACGGCCTCCAGTGCGCAGCGCGCCTCGTGGAAGCTGCGCCGGAGAGACTGCGCGTCGGCGGCGCGGCTGGCGCCCGCGCGCACGTCGCCCACCACCTCGGCGAGCTGCGCCCGGGCGGCGCGGGCGATCTCGATCGGGTCGCCCCCGCCGGCGTCGATGACGGCGCACAGCAGCGGGCCGCGGATCGCGAGCAGCGCCCTGACGCCGGCGCCCTCGAGCGCCCGCCCGAGGGCGGGCTCGGCACCGGCGGGATCCGCGCATTCGAAGGCGAGCACGGCGACGCGCTCGCCGATGCCGAACGGACGCAGCCGCGCGACGAGCTCTTCGGGATGCAGCCGGCCGGTGAGCGCCTCGGCGAGCACGTCGCCGGCCAGCCGGCGCTCCGTGTCGCGGGCAACGCGCACGCGCATGAGCTCGAGCGCGACCACCGTGGCAGCCTGGCGCAGGATGAGGCGCTCGAAATCGCCGAGCTCGCCGGCGCTGACGCCGACGAGCCACGCCTGCGGGGGCAGCCGGCCGCCGGCCTCGACGGGCAGGATCAGCGCACGCCCGTCGAGCAACCGCTCGGCCGCCGGGCCGGCGTCGCCCCCGGCGCGCAGATGCGCGAGCGCCGCCTCGAGCGCCGCGCGCTCGGGCACAGGCAGATCGCCGTCGGCAGGCTCCCAGGCGACCGTATCCCCGCGCGCGTCGAGCACCCCGGCGTCGCCGTGGATCGTCTCGGCGACGACGCGCATGACGGCGTCCAGGCCGCGCTCCGCGAGCACGAGCCGCTCGAGGCGGTCCTGGATCTCGGTGCTGCGGCGCAGCGCCGCGTACTGCTCGTTGACGAGATGCGCCGAGGCGCGCTCGGTGATCGCGATGAACGGCAGCTCGTAGGGCACCTCGAACAGCGGCAGCGCGCGCCGTTGCGCGGCTTCGACGAGCGCGGGCGGCAGCTCGGCGTGCGTCAGGCCGGTGCCGACGCCGAGCGCGGCGATGCCGTGAGCGACGAGGCGCTCGACGAACTGGCGCTGGCGCTGCACGGTGTCGAGCTGGATGCCGGTGGTCAGCAGCAGCTCGCCCCCGCGCAGCCACGGCGTCGGGTCCAGCAGCTCGGTCGAGTGCACCCAGCGCACCGGCGCGCCGGCGGCGGCCTCCGCGCTGAGCAGCCGCAGGCCGAGCTCCGCGACGAGGTCGGCGACCGTCAGCATCGGCCGTCCGCGACCCGCGCGGACGCTGCCGTGAGCACCGCCCGCAGGACCGCCTCCATCTCGCCGAACTGCTCGGGGCCGCAGATGAGCGGCGGCGCGAGCTGGATGACGGGGTCGCCGCGGTCGTCGGTGCGGCAGATCAGGCCCCCGCGGTACAGCTCGCCCGCGACGAAGCCGCGCAGCAGCCGCTCGGACCCCTCGGGGCTGAAGCGCTCCTTCGTCGCGCGATCGCGGACGAGCTCGATCGCCTGGAAGTAGCCCGCGCCGCGCACGTCCCCGACGATCTCGATGTCGCGCAGGCTCTCGAGCATCGCGCGGAACGCCGGCTCGTTGGCGAGCACGTGACCGTTGAGGTCCTCGCGCCGCAGGATCTCGAGGTTCGCGAGCGCCGCGGCGGCGGCCACGGGGTGCCCGCCGAAGGTGAAGCCGTGGCCGAAACTCGCGGCTCCGTGCATGAACGGCTCGGCGACGTGGTCGGCGACGATCATCGCCCCCATCGGCACGTACGCCGATGTCAGCCCCTTGGCCGTCGTGATGATGTCCGGCACGTAGTCGTAGCGACTGCACCCGAAGTCGTGGCCGAGCCGGCCCCACGAGCAGATGACCTCGTCGGAGATCAGCAGCACGCCGTGGCGATCGCAGATCTCGCGCACGCGGGCGAAGTAGCCGTCCTGCGGAGTGAAGCAGCCGCCCGCGTTCTGCACCGGCTCGAGGATCACGGCGGCCACCGTGCCGGGGCCCTCGAAGAGGATCTGCTCCTCGATGGCGTCCGCCGCCCAGAGCGGATCGCGGCCGTCCTCCCAGCGGTAGCTGTTCGTGTTGGGCACGTGCGCGGCGCCCGGCGTCAGCGGCTCGTAGGGCGCGCGCAGCGCGGGCAGCCCCGTCGCCGCGAGCGCCCCCATCGACGTCCCGTGGTAGGCGAGCCTGCGCGCGATGAGCTTGTAGCGCGACGCCGCGCCGCACTCGCGGTGGTATGCGCGGGCGAGCTTCCACGCCGACTCGACCGCCTCCGAGCCGCCGGAGGTGAAGAACACCCGCTCGAGGCCGGGCGGGGCGAGCGCCGCGATCCGCGTCGCGAGCTCGATCGCCGCCGGATGGGCGTAGCTCCAGTTCGTGAAGAACTCCAGCTGCCGTGCCTGCGCGGCGATGGCCTCGGCGATCTCCTCGCGGCCGTGGCCGACGTTCACGCAATACAGCGCCGACAGCCCGTCAAGGTAGCGCCTGCCCTCCGCGTCGAAGACGTAGCAGCCCTCGCCGCGGACGATGATCGGGATCTCGGCGCCGTCCGCGTACGCGCCCATGCGCGCGAAGTGCATCCAGAGGTGGCGTCCTGCGCGCTCCTGCAGATCCGCCGGGTCGGGCGCCCGGCGCGAGGCCCGGCCGCTGAGGTCGATCGCCATGTCGCTCCTCTCGTGACGGCGCACGGGCCCGCAGTGGCCTGTCCGCTTTGGACAACCGTAGCGTCGCACCCGGGCCGGCTCAAGGGGCAGAAGCGGCGAATGTGCGCCACGGCCGTTGTCCGATTCGTACATCAGGCGTCCGGCGCGGTTGGCAGCGCGGTCGTGGCGCAGTACCGTCTGGAGGACCTCTGAAGCCGAGGAGGCCGAGATGCCGACACGCCGCCCCGCGGCGCGCGTCCTGTTCGATGAGTCCCACGGCGAGTCCTGGACGATCCGCCCGGAGGTCGCGCGCGCGATCCAGCCCGCCCACCCGGAGGACTCCTCCTACGCGCTCGCCGCGCAGGCGCTCGCGCGCCGCGACGTCGCGGTGACGGCGCACGTGCAAGGCCCGCTCGACGCCGCCGCGCTCGCGGCCGCCGACGTGCTCGTGCTCGCACACCCGTCCGACCCGCGCTGGGAGCGCACGGTGCCCGGCGCTGCCGGCCCGGTGCTCGGGGACGCCGAGCTCGAGGCGATCGAGACGTTCGTCCGCGCGGGCGGCGGGCTGCTCGTCCTCGGCGAGGAGGAGCAGGAGAAGTACGCCAACAACCTCAACGCGCTCGTCACGCGCTTCGGGATCACGATCGAGAGCGATGCCGTCTCGGACTACGAGCATCACGACGGCGCGCCGCACTGGGTGCTCGCCGACCTCGACCACACGGTCGCCGGCGGCGTCGACGCGCTCGCGAACGTCGGCAGTGCGTGCTTCTACCGCGCCGGGCGCCTGGCGCTGCGAGACGGGGCGCGCGCGCTGGCGCGCAGCAGCGGGATGGCCTCCGCCCCGCGAGCGCCGCTGCTGGCGGCGGCGCAGGTCGGCGCAGGTCGCGTCGTGGTGGCGGCCGACTCCGACCTGTTCGGCGACGACTGCATCGGCCTGCACGACCACGAGACGCTGTGGTGCAACCTCGTCCTCTGGGCCGGCGCCGCGGCGTTCGCAAGGCCGGCGCCGCGACGGCGCTCGCCCGCGCACGAGGATCCGCACTGGGCGCAGCTGCGCGGCGCCGTCGATCGCGTGCGCCTCGCCCAGCAGCGCGACGGGTCGATCGAGCTCGCCCGGCACGACCGGACGTGGCTCGACGCCGAGCTGCAGACGATCTGCGCCGCGGCGCGCGCGCTCGGCGAGCACTTCCCGCACCAGCGCGAGTACATCGACGCCGTCGTCTGCGACTGCCAGGCATGGGCTCGCGAGGGCTTCGGGCGGCCGGACTTCACGGCGTCGCTGGCCGTGTTCCGGCCCGAGCTGCACCGGCGCGACGGCATCGAGCACCTCGTGCTCTTCCCGATGTACAAGCAGAACGGCTCGCGTGACCAGGTGCTCGAGGCGCTGATCGTCCGCGTTCCCTGGCCGGACTGGCTCGCAGAGCTCGAGGCGACGCGCTACGACAACCCGAAGTTCGTGCCGGTGACGCTCGTCGACCACACCGCCGGTTACGACAGCGAGTGCGCGGTGCTGTTCCCGGAGACCGTCGCCGTCGCCGACCGGCGCTCGAACAACTTCGGCGCCATCTTCTGCGATCGCGAGGCCGAGCGCTTCCGCCGGATGACGCGCGCGGCGGCCACGATGCTGTCGCTGAACCTACCGCCCGACGCTGCCGCGCTGGTCGCGTCCGAGGCGATCTCCGAGCAGGCGTTCGCGTTGTGGGACCTCATCCACGACCGCGCGCACAGCCGCGGCAACCTCCCCTTCGACCCCTTCATGATCCGCCAGCGGATGCCGTACTGGATGTACGCCCTGGAGGAGCTGCGCTGCGACCTGACCGCGTACGCCGAGGCGGCCGCGCTGGAGCGCGACGGCTTCGGCTTCGCGAGCAACGTGCGCCACGCGATCCTGCTCGACCGGATGCTGCGCTTCCCGATCACCGGCCAGCGCGTGCGCAACTACGACGGGCTCGCCGGCCAGCTGCTGTTCGCGTTCCTGCACCGCAGCGGGCGCCTGCACTGGACCGACGGGCGCCTCACCATCGACTGGATCGCGGCCGGCGAGGGCGTGCTGGAGCTGCGCGCGCTCGTCGACGAGCTCTATCGCAGCGGGATCGACCGCTCGCGGCTGCAGCACTGGTGCGCGGCGCACGACCTCGTCGCCGCGCACGTGCCGCCGACAACCGCGTCGGCGTGGCGGGCGAGCCGGCACGCGTTCAGCGACGACGAGGACCCGCGCCGCTACATCGACCTCGTCCACGACGACGAGTTCCCGCTCTCGATCTTCTACGCGTCACTGCGCGGCAAGCTCGGCGACGCGCTGCGCCGGCCGCTGCGCGCCGCTGCGTGACGCCCGTCGCCGGGGCACCGCTTCGTCATGGCGCGGGGACGATCTGCGCCTTAACGGACAATGGACCGCGGCCCGTCGCCCGGGGTACGATCGGCCCTCCCGAGGGTGAAGGGACGCGCTGTTGGACGGGACGCTGACCGAGCAGGCGAAGGACGCGCAGGCCGACGGTCGCGCCGGCGCGCGCCCTGACGTGCGGCTGGAGGGCGTCGTCAAGCGCTACGGCGACGTCGCCGCGGTCGACGGGATCGACCTCGAGGTCGCGCGGGGGGAGTTCTTCACGCTGCTGGGCCCGTCGGGCTCCGGCAAGACGACGTGCCTGCGGCTGATCGCCGGCTTCGAGCGCCCCGACGCCGGGCGGATCATGCTCGGTGGGCGCGACGTCACGGCGCTGCCGCCGGCCGAGCGCGACGTCAACACCGTCTTTCAGGACTACGCCCTGTTTGCGCACATGACCGTCGCCGCGAACGTCGGCTACGGGCTGCGCGTCAGGCGCGTCGCTCGCGTGGAGCGCGAGGCACGCGTCGCCGACGCCCTCGCGATGGTGCGCCTCGAGGGCTTCGGCGCGCGTCGTCCGAGCCAGCTCAGCGGCGGGCAGCGCCAGCGCGTCGCGCTCGCGCGGGCGCTCGTCAACCGCCCGCGTGTGCTGCTGCTCGACGAGCCGCTGGGCGCCCTGGACCTCAAGCTGCGCCAGCAGCTGCAGGTCGAGCTCAAGCGCATCCAGCAGGAGGTCGGGATCACGTTCGTGTACGTGACGCACGACCAGGAGGAGGCGCTGACGATGAGCGACCGGATCGCCGTCGTCGACGGCGGCCGGATCGTCCAGGTCGGCACGCCGCGCGCCGTCTACGAGCGCCCCGAGTCGCGGTTCGTCGCGGGCTTCGTCGGCGTGAGCAACCTCCTCGAGCTGCCGGTGCAGAGCGTCGCGGGCGAGGAGGTGCGCCTGCGGCTCGCGGACGGCGATGCCGTGTTCGCGGCGGCGGGCGCGGGCGCCGCGCCGGGCCGGACCGCGGTCGTGACCGTGCGGCCCGAGCGGATCGCCCTGCATGAGGCCGGTGAGGCGCCCGCCGGCGCCTGCCACGTCGGCGGCACGGTGCGCGAAAGTCTCTACGCCGGGCCCGCGACACGCTTCGTCGTGGATCTCGACGGGGGCGGGGAGCTGTTGGTCGTGCGCCAGAACGGCGCATCGAGCCTTGAAGACGCCGAGGCGCTCAGGGGGCGCCGCGTCGCGCTCGTATGGGCGCGCGAGTCCACGCGCGTGATCGCATACACCGAAGAGGGGAGCTCATGAACGCGTTTCTGCGGGTGACGATGCTCGTCACCGTGTCGTGCTGGATCGTTGCCTGCGGCAGCGACTCCGGCAAGAAGAGCGGCTCGGCCGTCAAGGGTCCGAACATCTCGTCCGCCGGCGAGGGCCGGCTGAACATCGTCAACTGGGAGGGCTACGCGGACTCCTCCTACGTCAAGGGCTTCGAGAAGCAGACCGGCTGCAAGGTCAACTCCGTCCCGGCCGGGACGTCGGATGAGATGTTCACGAAGTTCCGCACGGGCGGCGGCGGCCAGTACGACCTCGTCTCGCCGTCGGGCGACGCATCGCTGCGGCTCATCAAGTCCGGCGCGGTCGCGCCGCTCGACAAGTCCAAGCTCACCAACTTCCAGGATCTCGCACCGCAGCTGCAGTCGCCGGCCTTCAACACCGTCGACGGCAAGAACTACGGCATCTCGTTCATGTGGGGCGCCGACGTGCTCATCTACAACGCCGACAAGATCAAGACCCCGCCGGACTCCTGGGCCGTGCTCTACGACCCGAGGTACAAGGGCAAGATCACGGTGCCCGACAACCCGATCCAGATCGCCGATCCGGCGCTGCAGTTCCTCGGCGCCGACAACCCGTTCGCGATCGACCAGGCGACGCTCGACAAGGCGAAGGCCAAGCTGCTCCAGCAGCGCCCGCTCGTGCGCAAGTACTGGGTGCTGGCGTCGGACTTCGAGCAGCTGTTCAAGTCCGGCGACGCGATCCTCGGGGCCGGCTGGCCGCTCATGACCAACGACCTGCGCAAGGCGGGCCTGAACGTCAGGGAGGTGCTGCCGAAGGAGGGCGTAACCGGCTGGTCTGACTCGTGGATGATCTCGGCGAAGGCCAAGCACCCCGTCTGCGCCTACAAGTACATGAACTACGTGACCTCGCCGAAGGTGCAGGCGAAGGTCGCCGACGTCACGGCCTATTCGCCGGCCAACACGAAGACCTGCGCGGTCGTCGGGAAGGCGCGCTGCAACCAGCTGCACATCACCGACACGAAGTACTACGACACGATCAAGTACTGGGAGACGCCGACGGCACCGACGAACTACCGCCAGTGGACCGACACGTGGGCGGAGGTGCGCGGCTGAGCGCCTCACGCTCGCTGAGTCGCTTCCTGTACGCGCATCCGCGCGGCCGGCTCGGGCTCCTGCTCGGGCCGGCCGTCGCGTGGCTGCTCGTGTTCTACGTCGTCGCGCTCGCGATCCTGCTGCTGACGTCGCTGTGGCGCCAGGACGTCTTCACGGCGGAGATCGTCCGCAGCTGGAACACCGACAGCTACGAGAAGCTGTTCTCCGGCCAGGGCGGGCTGTGGCTGCGGGTCTTCGGGCGCACGGTGCTCCTCGCCGTGATCGTCACGCTCGTCGACATCGCGCTGGCGTTCCCGCTGGCGTGGTTCATGGCCCGCGTGCTGCCGCGGCGCTGGCGCACGCTCGCATTCCTGGCCGTCGTCGTGCCGCTGTGGTCGTCGATCCTCGTGCGGATCTTCGCCTGGCGCACGATCCTCGGGGGCTCCGGCGTGCTGAACACGTTCCTCGTCGACAGCGGCCTGCTCGGCCATCCCTCGAGCGCGTTCCTCTACAACCAGACGGCGATCGTCATCACCTGGGCGAACGTGTGGCTGCCGTTCATGGTGCTGCCGATCTTCACGGCGCTCGAGAAGATCCCCGACAGCACGCTCGAGGCCGCGCGCGACCTCGGCGCCGGCGCGTGGACGACCTTCCGCACGGTCGTGCTGCCGCTCGCCCTGCCGGGCGTCGTGGCCGGCTCGATCTTCGTGTTCGCCCTGACGATGGGCGACTTCGTCGCGCCCCAGCTCGTCGGCGGCGGCTCGCAAGTCCTCGGCGGGGCGATCAAGGACCGCTTCGGCGTCGCCGCCGACTACCCCTTCGGGGCGGCGCTCGCGTCGCTGACGCTCGTGACGCTCATGGGCTTCCTCTTCATCTCGCGCCGGTCGGGCGCGCTGGAGAACCTCTGATGGGCGCCGGCAGCATGCGCTCGCGCATGGGCTTCGGGGCCGCGGCCGTCGTGGCCTTCGCGTTCTTGTACCTGCCGCTCGTCATCGTCGTGCTCTACGCGTTCAACGCGACGAACATCAACTCGTGGCCGTTCCCGGGATTCTCGACGCGCTGGTTTCAGATCCTCGCGCACGATCCGGCCCCGCGCGAGGCGGCCTGGCTGAGCGTCCGGATCGCGCTCTTCTCGACGGCCTTCGCGCTGATCCTCGGCACGAGCCTTGCGTTCGCATTCGCTCGCCAGCGCTTCCGCGGGATGGAGGCCGTGAACTTCGTCGTCATCCTGCCGATCATCCTGCCGGGCGTCATCACCGGCGTCGCACTCGCGAGCTTCTTCCTCTTCTCGGGGACGACGCTCTCGATCCGCACGGTGATCATCGGCCACACGACGTTCTGCATCGTCCTCGTGTTCAACAACGTCCTCGCGCGGCTGCGGCGCGTCTCGACATCGCTGGGCGAGGCGTCGGCCGACCTCGGCGCGAGCGGGCTGCAGACGTTCCGCCACGTGACGCTGCCGACGATCCGCACGGCGCTCGTCGCGGGCGCGCTGCTCTCGCTGGCGCTGAGCTTCGACGAGATCGCGGTGACGTTCTTCCTCGCCGGCTCGGATACGACGACGCTGCCGCTCTGGATCCTCGGCTCGCTGCGCAAGACCCAGCA